>JBLHKE010000436.1:0-6729 GCA_047619485.1 Verrucomicrobiales bacterium
TGCAGCCACCAGTGCGGGGTGTTGTTTGCCGCGAGGTCGGGGGCGAACACCGCTTCGATTTCGTGGTTGGACGTCACGTTGGAAAACTGGTGACTCGACACCGCGCCAACACTGACCTGATCGACCAGCACATCGGCGACATGGAAAAACTGATCAGGGGTGATTGAGTAGTGCTGGCTGCCGCCGGCTTCCAGGAAGATGTTGGTTGAGGGACTGATGCTACCGTTGGTGCCCGCGGTCGCCTCGATCAGGTAGAGCGCGGTAAATGGATCCCGATCGTCGACCACTAGGTCGTCGAGGGTGAACGGGCCAGACATGATGAGTTGGGTCAGGTAGGCGTTGTCGCTGTTCGCGCTGGCAAAACGCGACACGGGTTGTGTGACTTGCATGCCGTCGATGTAGAGCTCGAAGTAGAAGTGGCCAGTGGCTCCGCGCTGGTAGTCGGCGTGGACGGTAAGCCGGTGGAAGTCGCCGTCGGTGATCTGCACGTTGGGAACGGTCGTCCAGGCTTTGGTGTCTGGAGCGTTGACGGGATCAGGGGTGTTCCACACGCGCAGCCTCCCGTCGTCGCCGACGTAGATCTGCAGCTGGGCGCTCTCGCGAGGGGTAGGTGCTTGCGGGTTCCGCCAGTAGGTCATCTCACACACGCTGTCGATCCACAGGCTAGCGTAGGTCTCCGTGGCGGTGAAACGTTTGGCAACTGATTCCTCAATCTGCAGAGCCTGGGTGTGTCCGGCGTGGGGGAGGGGCAAGTCGCCATTGTTGGGGAGGGCATATGAATTTTGGGTCACCACGGGGGGCGTCGTGCCGTACCATCCGTTGAAGCCGAGAAGCCCAGTCCCCCCAATGTAGTTTTCGAACGACTCCTCATCGCGCACGGTGCTCGGGGCATTGCCACCCTCGACGGTGATGGTGCGCGTGTTGGAAAACCGGTGCGTCCCGTAGTGCGTGATCAGTTCGATTTCATACACCCCGGCCACAGTGAACGAGGCCGCTGTGGATGGGGCATAGGGGCTGCCAAAGGTCACCGTTCCCGGCCCCGATTGCTGCACCCATTCGACGGATACCAGCTCGGGCGGAAGCCCTTTCAGATCCAAAGCAGCCTCCAGTTGCGTGCCGTTGCCGAGCAAGATTGAGTGGTTGGGCACGGCGGACAGGTCGATGATCGGCACGTCGTCGAACACGCTCAAGTTGACCACCGGTGAGGTGCTACTGATCAAGCTGTCGGTCATCACCGCTGTCAGCGCATAGTTGCCCGGGGTGGTGGGGTGGCTCAGGGTATGAGTGTAAGGCGCGCTGGCATCGACGCCGATTGAAACACCGTCGAGGAAGAACTCCACTTGGCTCACCGAGCCGACGACGAGATCGTTGCGGACTTCTGCAGTGACTTGTGTCGAATAGGGCGGGATCAATCCCTGGCCGTCGAGCGGATTGGTGATGGTCACCCGGGTGGCGAACTCTGTCTGAAATGGCTGAAGGCGGGAAAGATGCGTTCCCGCGCTGTCCTGAACTCGCGCCTGCAATGTGTGGCTGCCCGGCGTGCTGATGTCACTGAGAATCAGGCGGTAGGTGTAGGGTACCGTGTTATCGACCGACAGGCTGTTGCCATCGAGCAGAAACTCCACCTGGTTGACCGATCCGGTGATGCGCTGGGCATCGATGGCCACGGTCAGCTCCGCTAGAACAGGAATCAACAACGTCGCACCCGATGGCGGTGAGAGAAATTCGACCATTGCATCGGGGAAGCCGGGACTGGCGAAGCCCGGGGCGTACCAAGCCGCCGGATCATTGCCAGAGGCGGCGATGTCTTCGCGCTGGATCGGCTTGCCGCTGCCGTCCGCAGCTGCTGGCCACGGAGTATTTTCGAAATAGGTCAGCTCGTCCGCGGTGATCCAAGATGGTGGGTCACCGGCTCCATCCGGCGCCTGCGGCTGCTCGAGCGTGATGCGATCGCTGCTGTTCGATAGCTTGCCTGAGAATGGGCCGAACATTTGAATCTCGCCGTCGAATTGGCGATAGGTGGCGAGGAAGGCGGCTTTCTCATCCGCCTGTAGAGGGTCTTCGGGATCGAAGGAAACCACGGCCAGACATTGTCCTGCAGTGAGACTGGTGCCGGTGGGGAAGGCAAAGTCCACGCCACCGCTCAAGCGCCAGGTCAGCCCGTCGTTGAACAAATCGATCGCGCTGCCGGACGTATTGCAGATTTCAATGTACTCGTCATTGGTGTTGTCTGCGGGATGGGTCGAAGTCGCTGCGGGGTGGTACATGACCTCGTTGATGACCAGTCCGGCGGCAGCTCCGGTATTCGACGCGTTAGGTGTCGGCGCGCAGGTCTGCCAGTAACCGCTGCCGTCGGGCAGACGCCCCCAAGTGGCACCGTTGGCCTGGCCTTCGAACTCCACCGCATCGGCGACGCGATCGGCAGATGTGCCGGGCAGGTAGGAAAGGTAGACGGTTTCGCCTGCCTTGTTGATCCCAAATCCATTGGTGATCGGGTTGTGGAAATCATCGACTTCGGTAAACCAACGCCAGCTGTTGCCGCTGATCTGGGTGGTGGCAGGAATCGGCCATTTCTTGAGTTCGTCGGCGTCATCGCTGAGGTACCAGTCGCCTAGGGTGACGGCTCCCGCGGCGGTGTTGTAGAGTTCGATGCCATCATTCGAATCATACTGATTGTTGGGATTGCTGTAGTCCGTGTGAGCTTCGATCTCGTTGAGGACTAGCGTATTCACCGGGGCTGGGTCGCTGATACCGGGCGAACCGTCGAGGTAAGTGCTCGCACGCCAGTTGCCGCCGTATTCGATGGCGTTGCTGGTCTGGTCGGTGGTGATCACCGGGACGAGCGAGTGCCCCGCACCATCTGCCGTGACCGGCCAGTCGCGGCCGTCTCCATAGTTGAAATCGGCGAGCACTTCACCCTGCGAGGTCACCAGCTCGATGGTGTCGCCACCATTGTCGAGGTTACCGCTGAACTCACCCGCGATGGGCAGGCCAGCAGTGCTGTAGCGTTGCGTAAAGGCCGTGAGATTGCTCACCACCAGCACGTGCCCCATTGCCGGGACACTGGAGACATTGCCGCCCGAGAAGTCGAACGTCACGCCATTGCTCAGGCGTCCTTTCAGCTCGATCCCCGCCAGCCCGATTTCGGTCGAGCCAGTATTATAAATCTCGATGAACTCAAAGTCCTTCGCTTCGGTGCCGACGGTTTTGCGTGGATTGTACATGACTTCCGAAATGCGCAGGGTATTGGCGGCATCGGAAACGAACACCGCTTCGTTGAGCGCACTCCAGTTGGTGGTGCTTGTCATCGATCGTGCCTTGATCACCACCCCGTGGGGCAGGGGGATGGGGTCGCTGTAGACCGTGCCCTGCGCGGCGCCGGTGAGGATCTGGCGCGGGTCGGTCCCGTCGAGCGTGTAGACGATGGAGCCGGGGCCGGTCACGCTGAGTTGGAACCCTGCAGAAAAGGTGCCGCCCTGCTGACTGAATACCGGAGCGTCCAGGTTGGGGTACCAACCGGCATTGCGCAGTTGGCTGAGCACGGTTGCGGTGCGGCCGGAAATCCAGTTCCGGGTCGCGTTGACATCGGGAATCCAGTGGTCGTTGCGCGTCTTTAGTGCCGGAGGTTTTGCATCGCCCCATCGGGCGGATTCCCCGATAATTGCGAGATCTATCTCGTCGGTCCGCTGGGTGAAGATCGCAAGGGCGTTGCTCGAGGTCATGATGCCGTCGTTGAAGAAGTGTTTGTGCGTTTGATCAGCGAAGGCGATCAGATACTCCGGGTTCTGAACCAGCTTTCCATGCATGATCAACGCGTTGAACCTACTGAAATCAGTACTCGTATCGGTTCGGGAAACGTTGTTCGTGAATCCGACGTCGAGGCTCCACTCTGAATCGTAATTGAAAAACTTGAATCCATCCGGATCCTCGCGATTGAAGGCGCAGATGTAGTTGTTCAGGCCCCAGTTGCCAGCCATTCCGTCAAGTTCACCCGTCCAGTAGTGGACCAGCATGTAGTCTGTGAGAGCCCCCACATCGAGGAGCCTCGTGTAGGACGGATCGGGGGTCGCGCCGTCGCTATCAAAGCCCTGGGCGTGGAAGTAATTGTCCATGCCGACGGCACCCGTAAAACCAGCCATCGTGATATCGTAAAGTTCTCGATAGGCGGCATCGGTTCCGTCGACGGTATGGCCGTGTTTTTTCTTGCTGATGATGTCGTAGTCTTCGTCATCGCCACCCCAATTCTCAGCTAGGAAGGGTTGTTCGATATTCTCCTGAGTTTCGTACATTCCCCAATAAACGCCATTGAGGTAGAGATGGTATTTGTCACCCCGCGTCGAGGGTTGACCCTGGGCGATCTGGAGATCGCGGGCGAAAATGTCACGGGCAAAAACCGAGGACCCGTCGAAGTAGTGCCAGCCGGGGGTCTGCGAACAGCGGAGGTCGACCCCGTTGGACGCATCAGGCCCGTCTTCCCCGAAGATCGGGTAGTGCAACTTCGCGGCTCCATATTCGCGCCGGAAACGGAGGCGGAAGCCGTGCTTGGGAACTGCGGAATTGCGGCTGGCACCGCCGCGAATACGTAGGCCGGAGTTCTCCTGGAAGCCCTCTGTCCCATCGGGGTTCAGCAGTTCCACCGAGGTCACTCGCTCCCACAGGTTGCCTTCCTGGCTCGCGTTGACATAGATGCCGTTCGCTGGGCCGAACAGATTGTCGAGGTCGGTCACTAGCGAGATCGTGGGGATCGCGAGCAGGGCATCCTCGACTAGATCGACGTAGTCCGGGTGCTGCGTGATGTCCGGATCCATTCCATACTGGATCTTCTGTCCGTTGACATCGAAGGCCGGCCAATCGGGGGTGGGCGGCGTGTTGCCCGTGGGGCTCTGCTGCACGACGTCGGCGAGGAAGAGGTAGGTGTGGGTATCGATGTTGGTCGGGTAGAGGTCGACCTTATAGGCCCGCGCCCGGACACATGTCGTCTGGCTGATGGGGATCGGATCGGTGTAGCGCGTGCTGCCCGTGTCGGGATCGCTGCCGTCCAGGCTGTAGTAAATTTCCGCGCCTAGTGTGTTGCTGGAGATCGTCAACTCGAAGGGATCGGAATAGAACCCGCGGTCGTGGTTGAAGCGGGTGTTAGCCACAAAGTCCGCCGCGCCACTGGAGTTGATCGCGCCCGGTGTGGAGGAATCGAAAAAGCTGAAGCCGTTGGAGGCGTTGCGACCGTAGGAGATGTTTTCGGTCTGCGCCGGGTAGCCGAACTGACCGGGACTGTATTCGAAGCTGGTGATGGCGTCGACGATGGTGCTGCCATCCGCTGCGACTAGGGCGAGGGTTTCGCCGTCGGTGCTCAAGGCGAAGTTCGCATGTAGCTCACCGGAGACCACCGACTCCGTCGTCTTGTCGGCATACACCAGAAGGTAACCGCCAGCTGGAATGCTCGTCGTGGGGAAGATCCACTTGGCTAGATCGAACGGGTCGTCGCTCAGGTGCCAACCGCTCAGGTCGGCGGGCAGAGCGCCATTGTTGTGCAACTCGATCCAGTCCGCACGGTCATCGCCGGTGGCATTGGTATGCTCGCCGCGGTTGCGCGCCATGAACTCGTTGATGACCACATCGGCTTCGACCGAGGTGAGGCAAATGGCGGAGAGCAGGAGGCACAGCAGCCCGCTTCTTTTTTCAGAACTTGGGGATTCCATGTGTTTTCTCTAGGGAGAGGGAATGGTTTCTTATTCGATGATGAATTGAAAACCTTGGGGCGGATACTCGAGGTCGATGTGGAAGATCCGGTCGCGGTTGGTATCAAGATTCAGTTGGGGGGTGCCGAGACCATTCTGTCCGCTGGAGTAACGCCAACCGCCGTCGTAGCCGTCGCCAGTCACGTTGATGTATGGAATGCCGCTAGGCCAACCCGAGGTGCTACTGATCAGGCCGATATCGATCGCGTAGCTCGTGTCGGCTTCCAACAGCACAGGAGTTTCAAAAGCCCAGGTCATGTATTCGCCACCGTTCCAGGTGAAATCCTGCGTGGCCATTTCAGTGTGAATTTCGGTGAACACGTTTCCCAAGATCGAGCCGACTCGGATCTTGTAGATTTTCGTGGCAGTGGCCTGCTGACCGGCGTCCACCTGGTAAGTGATCGATTTGAGCAAGACCTTCAGGTCGCCGGTGGTGAAAGTTTGCCCCTTCGCGCTGCCTGCCCCGCTGCTGTTCTCGGGCCACCATTTGTCGCTGGTGACCACCGCGGCATTTAAGTTGGCGATATCGCCACCATCGACCACCGGCTTGTCAGGGCTTGCTGACATTTCGGCGGCGTGGTTGGCCGTGCAGGCGAGGGCCATCAGGATGGCTGCTGCGAGGAGTTGTCTGTTGGTTTTCATGGAAATTGGTTTGGGAATCTAAATTTGGGGGTGGGGGATCCTCTCATTCGAGAATTAAGATGAATCGTTTGGCCAGATCGATGTCCTGTTTGTCTGCGACGAGGCGACTGCCCGCCTTGGTGCCGAGGTCTCAAGTCTTGCTAGGTCCCTGAGCTACGGCATCGGTGGCACCATGATCCGGGTCGCCGATGAAATCATCCGCAGCGGTTGCTGACACTGGGGTACTGCCGTTCAAAGGCCAGTAGGCGACCCGATCCGCACGGGCGGCAGAGCTACTTGTGGCAATGGCGGCAATGGTGATGGCAAACGCAGAGGTGGTGATGAATTTTAGTTTAGAGGTGTTCATGCTTGA
>JBLHKE010000437.1:0-6693 GCA_047619485.1 Verrucomicrobiales bacterium
GAAGCGGATTCGCTTGCTGCCAAGCTGTTCCTGGAGCCCTCGGTTCTCTTCTCTCAATTAATCGATCGCGTCCTCCTGCTGGCGGTTGAGCCAACCCGCCGTGGTCAGGATAAGGAACTGTAGCGCTTGGGACATCCGGCGAGCCTACCTGATTCTCCGCGACCAGAAAAGGCCTTGTTCCAAGGGCTCTTGAGGCGTCGGCTGATTAGTTGCACCATACGGGATAGATGATGGAAGATTTCTATCCAAAAGGCGATCTGCAAAACCTTCCCGAATGTGTAGACCGCTAACCACTTCACACCACTCACCTAACCGAACAGATCGGTCTGCACCGTGGTGTCTTCGGTTCCCGTCAGGCGCTGGTCCAACCCTTGGAACTTGAATGTCACCTGCTCGTGATCCATTCCCAAGGCGTGCAGGATCGTCGCATGCAGGTCGCGGATCAGCACCGGGTTCTTGGTAATGTTGTAACCGAAGTCATCGGTTTCGCCGTGGCTGATGCCACCGCGGATACCTCCGCCAGCCATCCAGATCGTGTAGGCCTCTTTGTGGTGGTCGCGCCCAGCGCCTTCGAGCTTTCCACCTTGGAACATCGGTGTGCGACCGAACTCAGAACCCCAGACGATCAGCGTCTCGTCCAGTAGGCCGCGCATTTTCAGATCTTTCAGCAACGCGGCGATCGGCTGGTCAATCTCCTTGGCCTTCTTCTTGATGTTGTTGTTGATACCGCTGTGGTGATCCCACGACGCGTTGTAGAGCTCGACAAAACGTACGCCTCGCTCGACCAAGCGACGCGCTTGCAGGCAGTGTTTCGCGAAGCCGCTGTTACCGTACATCTCGCGGACCGGCTCGGGTTCGGTGCTCAGGTCGGTCAGCTCGGGTACCGACATCTGCATCTTGAAGGCCAGCTCATACTGCGCCATGCGCGTGCGGATTTCTGGGTCGTCGGTGTTCTCCAATTCCAGCGCGTTCAGCTCGTTGATGCCGTCGAGAATCCGCCGCCGCCGCGCGCGATCGACGCCTTTCGGATCGGAGAGGAACAGTACCGGGTCACCCTCACTGCGGAACTCGACGCCCTGGTAGACGCTCGGGAGGAATCCGTTGCTCCAGAGGCTGGCACCCGCCCCAGCGACACCGCCAGAGACCATCACGACGTAAGCTGGCAGATCACTGCACTGCGAACCGAGCCCATAAGTCACCCACGACCCGATGCTCGGCCGGCCGATGCGGTTGAGACCGCTGTGGAAATACATCTGCGCCGGTGCGTGGTTGAAATCCTCGGTCTTCATCGAGCGCACGATGGCGATGTCACCGGCGACAGTTTTGAGATGCGGCAACAGTTCGGAGATTTCCTGCCCCTGATTGAGCGTCTCGAACTCGAACGGCGAGGCCATCATCTTCGGGTGGCCACGCAGGAAGGCGAAACGTTTACCCTCGATGAACTCAGCGGGCGCCGGTTTGCCGTGGAAGTCTTGTAACTTCGGCTTGGGATCAAACAGGTCGAGCTGAGAAGGCGCACCGACCATGTGCAGAAAAATTACCGATTTCGCGGTGGGCGCCATCTGCCCGAGTGCGGGTAGATTGGGATCGGTAGTGATGGCGGAAGCATCGCACGAGAGGAGTTGGTTGAATGCTAGGCTGCCGACGCCCATCCCTCCGGCACCGCGCAGGAATGCGCGGCGAGCGATCAGGGTTTCTGTGGTGGGCTGGGGCATTGGATTTTTAACCGCGGATTAACGCAGATTTTTCTTGGGATGAGGGGTCTCGTACGAAGACTCTGAAATGCGAGGCTTGGTGCGTTTGTGTCTTCGTTATGAATTTCTAAATTAGACTCGCTAGCAGGTCTTTGGCGGTCCACAAAGGTATTCAAAAGAGCGAAGCTCATCTCAAATCTAACAAGAAAAAATCTGTGTAAATCTGTGTAAATCTGCGGTTTCCCTATTTCGTAATGGTCTCGTGGAGGTTGAGTAGTGTTGTCGCCACGTCGAACCACGGATCTTCTTTTTCTCCTGCATAGATTTTCTTGAGAGCCTCTAGTTCCTCTGCGCTCGGTTTTCTCCCGACGGCTAGGCGGAAGGCGTGTTCGAGTTGGTCGGGGAGTTCCTTCTCGCTCGCCTCTGCCTGCACGCGCTCCGCAAATGCTTGCGCCATCTCGACGTAGGCGGGGTCGTTCATCAAGGTCAGCGCTTGCAGCGGCGTGTTGCTCGACTGCCGTTGCACCGTGCAGGCGCCGCGGTTGGGGGCGTCGAAGTTGGCGAAGCTCGGGTAGTGCGCGCTGCGCCGCCAGATCGTGTAGACGCCGCGGCGATAGAGGTCTTCGCCTTCGGAGAGGTAGTAGCGGTTGTCGACTTCGCCGATGACACGCCAGACTTTCGCCGGCTGCACCGGGCGCACTGGCGGGCCGAACATTCTCTGCGAGAGCAATCCAGCAATACTCAGGGCGTTGTCACGGATCTGCTCGGCATTGAGCCGATTTCTCGGGCCGCGACTGTATCGCTCGTTGTTCGGATCCTGAGAGCGCCGCTCAGCCGTCGCTGCCGAGCTCTGGCGGTAGGTCTTCGACAAGACGATGCGGCGGATGGTGTTCTTCATCGACCAGGCATCGTCCTCGCGGAACTTCACCGCCAGAAAGTCGAGTAGCTGTGGGTGGCTCGGCCGAGCACCCTCGCTGCCGAAATCTTCCATCGTCGTCACCAGGCCGCGACCGAACAGTTCTGCCCAGATACGGTTGACGGCGACGCGCGCGGTGAGCGGGTTGTCGCTTGCTACCAACCACTGCGCCAGTCCGAGGCGATTGTTTGGGGCGCCTTGTGGGAATTCGTGCAGTGCAGCTGGTGTGGCGGCGGCCACCTTCTCGCCTGGCGTCAAAAAGTTCCCGCGCGTCATGACGAAGGTCTCGCGCGGTTTCTCCACCTCCTTCATCACCCGCGAACCGAATCCGATCTGGAAACTTCCCTGCTCGGCCGCCTTCTTGTGCGCATTGACCATCTGTTCGAGCTTGCCTAGCAGTTTTGACTCCTCACCTTTCGAGAACACCGTCTTCTTCAGCGACTTGGCCTCTTTGAAATCGCGCACGTCTTTCTTCAGCAAGGCGATCGTCTTCGGTTTGAGTTTAGCGATCTTTTCCTCAGGGAGTTCGTCGCAGAGCTCTTTTACTTTTGCCACGAACCTCTGTTGCGCCTGCACCATCTTCTGCTCGGCTTCCGCAAGGCGCAGTTTCTCCCCAGCGGAAATTGGCACCTCGATGTCTGGTCCGATGTATTCCATCGATGCGTTGTTGCCACCGGCTCGGCGTTTCCCTTCTTGCGCGGTGTTGTTGAAGAACGCGTACATCGAATAGTAATCCTCGATCGAGATCGGGTCGTATTTGTGATCGTGACACTGCGCGCATGCGAAGCTCGTCGCGAGCCACACGGTGCCGGTGGTGTTGACGCGATCGATGACCTGTTTGACACGGTCCTCTTCAGCGTCGGTGCCAGCTTCGAGGTTCAAGATCGGCCCGCGGTGGAAACCGGTGGCGATCAGCTGATCCTGCGTCGGGTCTGGCAGCAGGTCGCCGGCGAGTTGCTCGATGGTGAACTGGTCGAAGGGCATGTCACTGTTGAACGCGCGGATCACCCAATCGCGGTATGGCCAGACATTGCGGAAACCGTCGCGCTGGTAGCCATCCGAATCAGCATAGCGCGCCAGGTCGAGCCAGCCTGTCGCCCATTTTTCCCCAAAGCGTGGCGAAGCTAGCAGGCGGTCGACTATTTTTCCGAAGTGCGCATCGGATGGGTCAGCAACAAAGGAGTCCACTTCGGCAATCGACGGCGGTAGCCCGATCAGATCGAGGTAGGTGCGGCGAATCAGTCGCGCGGGATCTTCCTGCCGCATCATCTGCAAGCCGTCCGCATCGAGCTGCGAAGAGATCAGCGCATCGATCCCGCGATCGCCTTTTTGAGGAAGCTCGTAGGCCCAATGCGGATCCTCGGCAAAAGCGATCGCCTGCAAGAGAACTGCTAAAATGATGGAACGGATCATCGTTGCCTCACGATGCAGGGAGAGAAAAGGTCACGCAAGCGATTTGGAGCGAGCGATCTCGGAACGTGCCTCGATGAGATAGCGGAGCTCTTCCGCTATCGCCTCGGGATCATCGGCCGTCTGGGTCGCTCTCCGGATTTAGATCATAGTAGCGTTCTGTGTGATCCGGTTGTTTTAGAGGGAACGTGCTCTCCCCTAGGAACTTCTCCACATCCGCCCGGCTCATGCCCGGGACAATCTTGCGGTAGAGGTTGGCAATCTAGGTGACGGCAGAAATTCGAGTTCGCCGCCAGCAGGCGTTGACGCAGCCTCTGGACGTCCGGCTTACAAAATAGCCCTATTTCTATAATCGCCGATCTCGCCACATCGTTTACCGATCTCCTAATGAAAAAAAACGATGTTTCTGAAACGGACAACCGCACTTGCGGCATTGTTGGCAGCAATTCTCTTTGCGACAGGATGCGGTCTCTCAAGCAGCGGCACCCACACGGTAGCCCATGACCATGATTGGTTCACCCAGGAGGTGGACGGTCGCAAGGTTGAGTATCGCAACTGGACTATTGCGATTGATGGTAAAGCGATTCCGATCGAGAAGAAGAAGTCAGTGATCAGAATCGACAATGCGGGTGGAAAGGTCGATATTTTCGTCAACGGGGAGCAGGTGCACGACGAGTAGTCCTGCATCCCCGACTTCACCCAAAACCCTAGCCCCCAAATAAACGGCATATGAGAAAAGCAATTGTTGTAGCGTTAGATGTTACTGCGTTTACCGGACGGAAAAAGGATCAAGCCGTCGAGGAAGCCCTCAGCGAACTAAACCAGTATTTAACCGAGGGATGGAATGTAGTTCACTCGTTCCCTATGAGCGGAACGGGGAATGCGATGCACTCTGCCAGTGTCGTCATCGTAGAGAAAGACTGATAGGATCTACCGGGGGGCTGGTGGGAACCCTACTCAGCCGCTACGTGAAATCACGGCAAACGGGAAGCTTGCGACGGCACCAAGAAAGCCGCTACCGCCAAGAAAAATTCTGAGGCAAAAATAAAAGAGAAACCAAAATTGGAGGCGCTCCGCAGGCAGCGGGTATCCCACGCTCTGCAGACAAGATCAAAATGAAAAACAAGCGAAACATCACTCTGATAACCTCTCTCCTAATCGGAATTGCAGCGATGGTTGGCTGCGGAAAAAATCGTGGGGAGGCTGACGACGGTGATCCGAAAAAGCATGCGGCTGCGCCAGCCTCTACAGAAGCGATTTACCCGAGGTTGACCCGCACATGGCTAGACTCAAACGGCTGGGAAACGTTGAACTCGGTTGCCCCAGTCGGCAGCCCCAAGTCGTTGAAGTTTATCGATGAGGCCTTCGAGAAGTTGGAATGGGCGAAGCCTGAGCTGATACCGAAACTCGCCGTCGAACTGAGTGAGGGCGAGTCATTGGAAATTCGTCTGTTGCCGAGCTCAACTGTTGATGAACCTGCCTATGCTGCCCTGTGGACACGCCCGGGTTCAGAGTTTGGAGGCGCGACAACCTCCATCGTGGAGCAATCGCCCCGGTTGAGTGGCGCAGAGCAGGCCATCGGATTGCTGCGCTCCTATGTGACCGAGAATGGCGACGCCGCAAGCTTGGTGGAATGGAAAGATTGAGGAGTCTCAGACCAGCCTAAGATTCTTCTTACATCTTGAACTTTTTTGGAAAAGGGCATCAGATTGTAATGATGGCTCGTGGGCTTGAAGAAAACACTCTCGTCGAATCCAAGATCAGCAACCACACACCATGACACTAAAATCTCCAGAGCCAACAGAAGCCAGTCCGGCGAAAATTGAGGTCGAGAGACCTGAGGGGTTTGCGAAAGAAATCCTCCGGGACACTTCTAAGGGCTTGTTGAAGGAGGCTGTTGTGACATTGAAGTGGGGGATTGCGGGCGCTGTAGTGGGAGCCGCATTGCTCGGTGGCGCCGGATTGTGGAAGTTCGGCTTCACTGGACTTTGGGTTGGTGCGTTGGTCGGCGCCCTGGTCGGCGGCGTTGGAGCGGTCGTCCTCTACACGATGGGAGCCACGCTCACTTAATGCTCGTAACTGAAACAAGCGCTGGACCAGATACAAGAGAGACAAGGAGATTCACGGGCAGCTCGGCAGACGCTTATCCATCTAGGAAAGTGCCTCGATGAGATAGCGCAAATCTTCCGCTACCGCGTAGTGTCCGGAAACTCGATTACAAGAGAACCTGCTGAAGTTCAAGCGGTTGAGGGTACGCCAAAAACCGCATTTGGGAGCATGTTCATCCTGCGTGAAGCTGCAAGAATGCACAGATGGACGCATTCAAGCTCATTCTGGTGTCGCTCGCGGGCTGGATGAACCGCCAGCAGCAGCACGTGATAGAATACTGGCAGGAGGAGGTCAGGGTATTGAAAGAGCAGCAGGTCGACGCGCGGCTGAGGTTCACGGGTGACCAGAGGAGACGGCTGGCAGGTAAGGCCAAGCTGATCCGCTATGGGCGGCTGAAGGAGATCGTGGGTCTGGTGACGCCGCAGACCCTGCTCGCGTGGCACCGCAAGCTCATTGCGAAGAAATACGATTCCAGCGGCGTCCGACGGACAGTAGGTCGCCCGCCGACGGCAGTGGAGCTCCGGGATCTCGTGATCAGGGTGGCCGAGGAGAACCGAGGTTGGG
>JBLHKE010000438.1:0-6680 GCA_047619485.1 Verrucomicrobiales bacterium
GGCTAGGTGCCGAATCCCGAAAGTCGGGTTAGCTGGACGCTAGTGACCCCAGAAAATTGCGGCGTCGGGTTATTTGCTTCAATTATTCCAGCCGTTATGAATAATGCCTGTATGAAAATACGCGATATATCTACCATCTTCTTGATCGTGCCCGCGGTGCTGCTAGCCGTCGCCCCCGCCTGTTTTGGTGCCGGGCTTGCGGTTGATCCGTTCGTGCTTTTCGACCCAGACGGCGCCTCGTCGTTGAGCGGCAACACTGCCGACAGCACTACAGCAACTCTCGCGGCTGTCACCGGCGGCAACGCCACTCGCCAGCGTGTCACATCGAACTTCACCCCCGCTGACATCTCCCAGATCGGCCAATCGGTGCAGGTCAGCTTCGACCTCATGCCGAACAATGCCTTTGTCGACAACAACCGCGGAGATCTTCACCTCAGTCTGTTCGATTCAGTCGCGGGTTCCGAATTGCTCGGCCTGGTACACCTTGGGGAGAACCCGGGGCGCACCGATTTCTTGAAATTCCGCATCGACAATGACATTAGCCCGACTGGGCTCGGAGCTGGCGGAAACTCACGCGGAGGGGAGGCGAACGCGCCTGGGGGAATCACGCTCTCAGCAGCGGGCGTCACCCATTCGTTCTCCATGCTCATCACCCGCGCCAGCGCAACCGAACACTCCTTCAGCCTTTCCTGGGCCAACTCCGGTGGGATCTCGACCTACTCTTTCAACTCCTACAATGAAACCACGGGCGTCATCGACGGAGACGCAGACCCGGCGAACTCCGACGTCTGGAATGGGCCGCTCAACCGGCTCGATGGTTTTTCGATCCTGCTGCACGACGACGATCCATTTAATCCCGCCAACCCGGGAAGCTACACCATCTCAAACTTCACCGTGACTGGCACAGCGATTCCGGAGCCGTCCGGGGCGCTGCTGGCGATGCTCGCAAGCCTCGGTCTGATGGCTCGTCGCCAGCGTTAGTTTATTGCTTAACTCAGCTCGCCGAACGCTCAAGCGCTTCAAGAAAGTATGGAGCGCAACAACCCATGAAACCCAAACACCTTCTAACCGCCGCCTGCGCAATCGCATTGGGTGCCTCGATCCAGAGCGCCGCTGCCCGGGAGATCGCACTCTCAGACGAATGGAGCTTCTTCGACCCCGAAGGCAATGCTTCGATCGCAAACCAATCAACTAGCGGCTTCGACGTAACCTTCGCCGACATTCGCAAGAGCATCGAGAATCCAGACAACCCGGGCAATTTCCTCGAGGGCAATGCTGTCCGTTCGCGGGTCTACCAGATCTTCGAAAACCTAGAGATGAACAAGATCGGAGATGCTGTCGAGATCAGCTTCGACCTCGAGCTGTTGACGCCGATCCTGGAAAACAACCGCGGCGACCTCCACTTCAGCCTGTTCGACACCTCGACCAACTACGAATTTATCCCACTCTTGCATATAGGCCCGAACCCTGACCGGGAGGCTGTCGGTGACTTCATCAAATTCCGCATCGACGGATTCATCACACCCAACTCCGCGACCTTCGATCCGGCCGACATCACGGGCATGGCGGTGGGCGGCAATTCACGCGCGGGGCAAGCGCACCACCCGGGCAAGCCGCTGGCGGAGACCGGCTTCGTTCATAACTTTAGAATGCGCGTCGAGCGTGTATCGGATACCGAGCACTCGTTCAGCATCTCTTGGACCTACCGCGCCTCGGGGTCGCTGGATGAGAACCCAATTCTCGGCACCTCGACCTACAGTTTCGCTTCCTACGACGAGACTACTGGTGCCATCGATGGGCAAGCGGACGCAGCCACCAGCGATGTCTGGGCCAACAGCAAACTCTCTCAGTTCAATGGCTTCGGCCTGATGCTCCACGATGACGACCCCTTCGATCAGGACAACAACGACGCCACCTTCGACTCCGGCACGATGCGCATCTCGAACCTCCTAGTCGACTACACCACGGTCGAGCACCCGCCATTCAGCATCACAGCTGTGACCCGTGGCATGGGCGGCAACACGGTCCAGTGGGAATCCGTCGCCGGTGCTACCTACTCTCTCTGGACAAGCACCGACCTCAAAATGTGGAACGAGGTGAACGATACTATCATCGCTTCCGGCGAGGTCAGTGAGTTCGACGACACCACCTCACCTGCTGCGGGGCGTCGCTACTACCAGGTGCGCTGGAATCCGGGCAATCAGTGAACCCGTAAGGTCAAAATACTCGGACGACCGGATTTGGCTTTGAGATCAGTATAAATCGTGAGCGGGAACGACGAAATCTGTGCCGAAGATGGCCTTGTCTTTTGCCGGGAAGGCTGCAGGCCTTAGAAAATGGGCGGACGATAGGGCTGACCCCGGGATCGGGACATAGCGATCCCATATCTCCACCCCACCGCTCTAACTCGGGCGTTCCTACGCAGCCTCGCGGCACTGGACATCGCCAACAGCCAAGCCAACTTCGTCGCCAGCCTCGATGATCCTGTTCCCCAGCCCCTGGTGGTTCCGCTCCCCGTGGTAGTGGGCGACGAACTGCTTCAGAGCACGCGCCAGTGATCGTCGGCCAAAGAAGATCATCCGGTTGAGACACTCGGACTTCAGCGATCTCATATAGCGCTCGAGATGGGCGTTCAAATTTGGACTCCTGGGCGGTAGTAGGACGACATCGGTGTCGGTCATGTCGTTCAGGTATGTGCGAATCGGCAGGAACTTGGTGTCCCGGTCAATGAGCAGATGCCTAGCGTCATTCAGGAACCCGCCCTGGCAGTCGGTCAGGTTTCGTGCCATCTGTCTGACCCAGTCACCGTCCGGGTTAGCGGTAACTCCCGCAATCTCTGCGCGGCGGGTGCTCAGGCGCATGGCAACGAGGATGTATAACGTGGTCAGCCCGTCCCTTGTCCACACCTCGGCTGTGGTGAAGTCGATGGCCGCGATGGAGTCCCAGTGCGCGTTGAGAAACGTCTTCCAAGTCGTAGTCCATTGCCGGTTCGGAGCCGGTTCGGAGCCGGTTGCCCGGAGGATATTCCCGACGGTGGTGTCGGAGATCTCGTGCCCGAGGTTAGCGAGCGCTCCCTGGATCGTGTCGGGCGTGACGATGGTCGTAGGCTCCATCAGAGCCCTGCGACCGAGGGCCTTTGCCTTGACGGCCAGAACCCGTCGTTAGTCGTCGGTGAGGAGGGTGCGCTTGCTGCCCATCTTGTCCATGACGATCCGAATCTGGGCGTTCTGGAACTCGAAGATCTCCTGCTGCCTGCGGTTCACCAATCCGGATAATATCAGGAAGAAGAGCTGCCAAGGGGAAGATGAAACTCATGGAGCGTGATACCGGAGATGGGTTGGATCCACGAGAGCTTTTAACTGGGAGAAGCGGATCGTGCGAGTGTCTGGTCGGCTGAGATCGAGGATCGGGCGTCGTCTCCTGGCTCTCAAATAGCAGCGTTTCCGGGTTCGGCCGAGTATTTTGACCTTACTGGACGGCGTCGTCAACTACCGCAATGCCCTGCGGAGGTGAGCGCCGAGGTGAAATTTTGTTCATCTTCCCGCGAGTGTCTCGGAATACCATCGCACGTATTCTGCAGGATCATGGGATCGAGCCCGCGCTCGTGGTCGAGGTTGGAGAGGGCTCTCGGAATACTGAACGAATCGCTGAAGCGGAACTCTAAGCCTAGCAAGGCCGCAATCGACTGCGTCTGCGGATCGTTTCCGTGACCACTAAAGCAAAACAATCATGAAAATTGGAAAACCCCAGAACATGCTCCGCGTGGTAATCGCCGCCACGTTCCTCGGCACCTGCGGTGCCTCCGCCGAACCAAACCGTCCGAATCCAGCCTGGGAGGTGGTAAAGCATAAGGGCGAGAGTTACGTCACGGCCAGCAGCCTGCAGAAATTCTACCGCTTCGAGAGCTACTCCACGAAGGAAGGGAACCTCTTCTATCGTTCCGAAGGCATCGTAATGAAAGCACGCAACGGCTCGCAGGATCTACTTATCAACAACACCAAATTCATTCTCAGCAAGCCCATCGTCCGCGGCGAAGGTGAGTACCTGATCTCCCAATTTGATCTTACCCATATGGTCGATCCCGTGTTGCGACCGAACTTGATCAAGCAAGCAAAGCCGTTCCACGTGGTCGTCATCGATGCTGGTCACGGCGGCAGAGACAGTGGCTCCGGCGGCGGTGAATTCGGAGATGAAAAAACTCATACACTGAAGCTGGCGATTCTCCTGAAGGCCGAGCTCGAGCGCCGGGACTTCCAAGTCAAGATGACGCGCACTGACGACCAGGAGCTGAGCCAGGCCGAGCGTGTCGCCCTCGGTAATAAAACTGTCGACTCGATCTTCATAAGCCTGCACTTCAATACCGGCGGGCGCACGGCGCGGGGGGTCGAGACCTATGCGCCGCTAGCGAAAGAGGATGCAAAGGCAGAACAGAACGCCCACAACTCCGCGCTTGCCTGTGCCGTCCACGCTTCTATCCAGCAAAAGATGAAAGTGATCGATCGGGGCATCCGTCGGGCGCCCTGGGCGGTGCTCACCGGAATCAAGCAGCCTGCCATCCTCCTCGAAGCTGGCTACCTCTCGAACCCCGTAGAGGCGAAGAAAATTGCCAGCCAGATCTATCAGAAGGAACTCGCCACCTCTATCGCCGCCGGCATTGTCACCTACCGCAACGCCCTGCGTAAGTGAAGCCGAAAGTATCAGACTCTGGCCTCTGGCTGGATCTTTGCGCGTAAGGTCAACAACCCGCGTTCTCCCCATCTCCGATCCCTGCAACGCCGCCCTCAAGCGCCCCACGCAAAAAGCAAATTCCTAGTAATAGGCCACGAATGCTCTCACGTTTCGTTCATACTTCGAGAAAAGGAGAACGAATTTTTCGTAATCAACTGCTGGAGGGTTTTCCGACATCTACGGGGGGATACTCCAGATGGAGTGAAAATTGCTTGGGTGCGAGGTGATCTTTTTGATTTTATTTTCCCAAAGAACCGAGAGGCAACGTTCGATGATCGACTCCTTTGATGGCGCGCTTGGTTTCAAGACGATGGAGGAGGTTTTTGTTTTCAGGTTCACATCGACGGAGCAGTGCTCGAAATCCCTGTGATAGGCGTAGCCGTTCCTAGTTGACTTCCCCTGCTGCGTGCCGATCCCTTTGTCAAATTCGTCAGAGTGGTACATGAGGGAGTCGTCGGCTGCGTAGGAATTTTGGGCACCGCCCCAGCTGTAGAAAGGGTAGTCATTGGCGGTGATCAAGTAGCAGGCGAGTGAGAAGTGGTGGGTGGAACCAAAGGCTCCGTCCCCCGCTCCGCGACAAAGAATTTATTTGTCGGACGGGATGGCTAACAACTCCTCCATCAGCTTTGTGCCTTCGTCAGGGGTTTCAACCGAGGAACGAAAGCCCCCCTTCTCTCCCCTTCTCCGATCCCTTCAACGGCGACCTCAAGCGCCTCACGCAAAAAGCAAATTCCTAGGAGCCTGTCGGACTTACCTGATCCGGCAACAATCGTTTTAGAATTCGCCCAAATCCACCCTCCGCTTTGGCGAATATTCCAATATACTCCTCCATCGGACGGCGGATTATGACTGAATTCTAAAACGTTTTGCTCGAAATCATCTAAGTCCGACAGACTCCTAGGAGCCTGTCCGAAAGTCCTGGAAGGGCAAACAGTATTAGGGTTGCGATCCGGATGAGTTTCATTTCCTAGTCGATCGAACGTTTCAGTTCCTCGTAGTTTGGATTAACGTGACCATTGCACATCAGCTCACCGTATTCGACAAGTCAGATCTCGCCATGTATATATTCCGGGCATGAAAATCACAGCTCTAGCACTTGGAATCAGCGCTTCGTTTTTTGGAATGCTCCATGCTAAACCGCTGTCCTCCACCGATGAACTGGTCGCTGCGGTCAACGGCGGGGCTGAGGGCTCCACGATCGAAATTGCCGCCGGCACCTTCTTCTTGAAGGCGCCTCTCGAACCCAAGAGCGGCATGACTTTGACCGGTGCAGGCGCGGGCAAAACTATCCTCACCAATGACCCGTCGTGGAAGCCGTCGGTGAAGACCCTGCCCGACCCCGAGATGCGCACCAAGGGGATGGACACGAACGCCTATCTAGTGCGTCTGAAAGACAAAGCGGCAGACATCACGATCTCCGCCCTCACCCTGCGCGGACCACAGATGCATGGAGCGGTCTTCGGCTACGGCAACATGAACCTCCACCTGCACCACCTCAATATCGAGGACACGCTGTGGAGTGGCATCCGTACGTTCGACATGGCGGCGAAGATCCACGATTGTCACTTTATCGATGCCGGCGGTCGTTGGGAGCGAGGCGGCAAACCCGGGGTCAAGGGCGGCATTACCGGCGGCGCAATCTTCGCCATCTGGATGAAAGACAGCGAGATTTCACACAACCGGTTCACCCGGACAAAGCCGGGCAAAGCCGACGAGTTTTATGGAATCAAAGTTCGCCAGGGGAAACGCTGTCGCGTCCACCACAACACGATCGAAGTGAACTTTTCAATAGAGTTCCCGTTTGAGAACGACGAGGACATTGAGATCGATCACAATATCTGCCACGGCACGATCTCCATTCCGAAGCACGCCGGTGGACCGGTGCCCGCGAGCGGACGCACCTTCCATATCCATCACAACTACTTTCGGGACAGCTATTCGATCGAGTTCGT
>JBLHKE010000439.1:0-6678 GCA_047619485.1 Verrucomicrobiales bacterium
GGCCAGTCGAAAATTCGCAGTAGCGCACGGCCCCAACACCTTTGCCTTCGATGCGTGCCCTGATCGGGTAGGCGATACCGAGACGGAAGATACCTTCGGGCGGTGCGTCGATATCAGTGAACGTCACAACATGGCGCCATACCTCTTCGATCGGCGCGTCGATCTCGATTGTCGTCGTCACTTCGCGCTGCGGCGGAAACTCCGACTCGACCGAGCGCTCGAAACTGACGAGCATGGGAAACAGTGCGACCAGGAAAACTGAGAGGCCAGAGCCTTTCCCTCGGCCGAGTCTTAATGCGGCCCAGAACCCCAAGAGGGTGCCAAAGGTTGCAAGCACCATGGCGAGAGGCAGGGCCATCAGGAGGCAAATCAACCCGTCCAAAGCAATAAGTACAATCATCACACCGAGCGCGAGTAGGCTGAGCACCGAAACCCAGTAGCATTTGCCGTAGCTCACCGGCTGGCCGAGTTTCCACATAAAGGCCGATAGGAAACTCACGATCACCGGCAACATCAAAAACAAGGTCAATCCATAGATCTCAGCAACTCGGATGGCGAAGACTCCGAGCCCAAGACCCACAAGGGCTGGAAGAAGAACTGCTGCCAATAGGCGGAACTGATTGCCGGATGTCACCTCGACTCTATTGAGTTCGCTGTCTTCCGAGGGTTCATCACTGCTGTTTTTCACTATTTTCAGTATTTACTGAAAATAATGAATTGCAAGTAGAAGAATCTAATTTCTCGTCAGGTTTGGATGGAGAAGTTGGGACAACAGTGAAAATAATGTTGGGGCGCCCTCGATTCGAGCGGCGGCGGGTGGCGTGAGATTCGGTTCTTGAAATCGGATAGCGTCACCCAAGGCGATCGTTTCGGCGGGGCAAACCATCCCTCCACCGCGCATAAGGAGGTGATCGAAAGCGGCGTCTGGGTACGTGCCGTCCGATAGCCAGCTTACCAGATTGGCGCGATCGTCGCCGACACCCGTCCATGCAAAACCCTCAACCTGATGGATCCCCAAGCGCTTTCCCTGCGATTCGCTAGGCATTGCGGCAATCCTATCGGCGCATCCCTCACGAAACTCGCACCGCCATCGCACTTTTCCCGCCGCTGGCAAGAATACCTCGACAGTTGATATGAAAAATATAGCATATTCGTGAAATTCAATTATTCCTCAATAGATGAAACGAATCACCAGCCCTAGGCTTCTCTTCGCGCGCGCCATTGTGACGCGGCTAGTTGTTCTTGTAACGTTCGCTGCGATAGCAACCGCAACCCCGGCGGCGGTTGCAGGATCCGATGCAATCAACCGTGCCGCCCTTATCCTGGCGGGAATCGCTCCAAGCGGTCGGGAGAAAGTCACGACGACGCAAGCGTGGAAAACGCATGCTAGCGCGATGCAAGAAGAATGGTCGAGTTACGAGGCATCGATGCTCCGGCCGATGGCACACTGGGCGACGACCGAGATCGCGCCCCGTTGCAAGGGGCAGCAGGTAGTGCGCTACTTATTCAGCGGCCCTGATGTGTTGCACGTGCTGCGCATGTTTCCTGATGCGGATACTTACATTCTTGGCGGGCTCGAACCGATCGGTGTGGCGCCCGACCTCGACCGTCTCGACGGGCGCTCGGCCTCGTGGGCATTTGCCGAGGTGCGCAAATCGCTCGAGGAGATCATCCGCTTCGGCTTCTTCAAGACCAAAGACATGAAGGTCGATTTGAACCATGCGACGTTCCCTGGAACGCTGCCGATCATGTGTTTATTCCTCGCCCATTCGGGTCACACTATCACCGGCATCGAGTTCCTAAAGCTCAACAAGGATGGCACGCTGCAGAGCCTAGGCGACAAACCTGCGGGTGCCGATGCCGTGAAGATTGCCACCAAACCAAAATCTGGCAGGACCAAGACGATCCTCTATTTCCGAACCAATGTCGCGGACGGATATATCGAGAAGAGCGGATTCCTAACATTCCTCCAGTCGCAGCCAAGAGGGGGCGCCTACCTCAAGGCCGCTTCTTACTTACTCCACAACTCGTACTTTTCGAAGGTGCGGAGCCACCTGCTCGACTCTAGCCAGGTGATCGTTCAGGACGACTCCGGGATCCCGCTGAAATTCTTTGATCGTCTTCAGTGGACGGTCGGGCTCTACGGCCGCTACACACGCCCGATTGATCTGTTTAAGGATGACTACCAAGGCGACCTGCATCGGGCATTTAAAGGAAAGGCGGTGAAGCCGTTGCCATTCGGAACTGGCTACCGCTGGAGGAAGAACGATTCCAACCTGATCGTCGCGGAGCGTGGTGGGGAGGGCGCGAGGGCTCTGGCTGGCGCCGCTCCGCGGGCGATCCCGGTCAGAGTGCCCTCCGAGCGGCCGAAACCGATCGAACGCACCGTCGCAGCTGTGGCTGGCCAGGCTGCGGCGGCGGGCGGTGCGGTTGTCCTGAGCCTCGAACTCCTGAAACCCTCGACCCTCGAGAGCCCCCAAGCTACCCCCGGCGGAAAAGCACTTGGGCTATTCGAATACAGAGTGCTCGCGGTCGAGAGCGGCAGCTACCCCAACGAAAAGATTCGTATTGCGCACGGCATCGTATGGGATGGGCGCTTCACGGGCATCGCCAGAAAGGAGGCTGGCTGGAGCACATCAATCGAACTCGTCCCGATCGCGACCTACCCAACGTTAATGAATCTGCCGCTCGAAAATGATCTCTCAGCGGACTCTGATATCCCGATCTATGTTCCGAAATTGGATTAAGCGAACCCCTTCGTGAGACCAAAACTCGGACGACGTTCAGGCAGCCCTCCTGTAATGGATTTAGAGGACTTCCGAACCTCGATCCTCGGGCGATCGCTGTGCCATCGACGGTTCGGTAGTCGACAGTAATCGGTTGAGTGTGCTTGAGAGTCGATCCGACGGGCGCGTGATGGGTGATGCCCTCGTTCCAATACCCCGCGGAGACGGTTAGTATCGGGATGTCGTCGTTGATGATTGTCCCTTGTGCGAACCAATCGACGGGTGCCCAAGACGCCGCGATCGACGCGTTAGTCGGATCCTCCAGAACGATGCCGAAGCGTTCGTCGCCCTCCGAATCGACATCGCCCGATACCTGCACGGGGATGTTCTTGCTGGTCTCACCTGGGGCGATTACTAGCATGCCGGACACCGCCTCGAAATCTTGTCCAGCGATGGCCTCAATCCCGAAACTGCGGTAGGCAGCGGTGACCATCTCGGCAGCGGGTGGGAGGAAGGGGAAGTCTCACGATCTTACGATAAGAATGCGGATCGGCGCTGTCAACGCTGGAGCCCCTACGGCCCTATGACAGCTTTCGTTATCCAGTGGATATACGGGCAGCATGACGATCGAGAAGAAACTCATCGGGGAAGGGGCGCTGCGCTACTACTACCGGGATGCTTCATAAAACGTGGCGGATTCGAGTTTCCGGACACGACACCGTGAAATGTTTGTTCGAGGGTCGTGACTAAGGGCTTGTCAGTAAATAACTCCTACAATCTGCTGGTTATTTTGGCCATCACCCGCGTTCGCTTCCAACTCAAATAGCCCGCTATCATCGCTGAAATCTGCCTTGGTGCTGGCTAAAATTCCTGCGCATCTTTGTATGACTTATTTCCTGACAACCCCTTAGCTTCCAGCAGATGGTCGTAGATTTGCTTAGAGTCCACATCGAAGCAGCAGAAGGAGTCCAACCTTTTGCATCAAGGGCGATGCCGAGCGCCGATGGATCATGCCTCAAGGCTAGGCTGAGTAACTTACTGCGTTGTTTGGCTTCTTTTTCCGTCATGGTCTTTGCTTCCTAATATCGCGTCGTGGAGGTGGATCGGCGACTTGATAGCGGCGTCCTGCTCTAGGCGGATGAGTTTGTCTGGGTTGTGTTCGTGTTGGGGCGTTTTCATTTTCTAACGTTGAGATTGCTAATACCCTGATAGTCGCTTGGTGACGGTTTCACTCAGAACCTGATCCGACGTGACAGGTCGAGCCCCCTCAGCTTCCATCTCTACAATCGCGCGATCGATGTCCCCAGGGGAGATATCGATACCGCGGGCAGCATCGGAGATCAGCGTGGTCTCGAAACCTTCTGCGACCGCGTCGAGAACCGTGAGTTTGACGCAATATTCCGTAGCGAGTCCGACCACATGGACAGCGGTCACAGACTTGGAGCGGAGGTAGTCCGCGAGGCCGGTTGCTTTGTGCCTGCCGTTGTCATAGAACCCGCTGTAGCTGTCCACGGTTGGATCGCAGCCTTTTCTGATGATGTGGTCGAAGTGGTGAGTCTCGAGGGAGTTTGGGAATTCTGCCCCTCGGCTCGCCTCCACACAGTGAACGGGCCAAAGAACCGGTTGGATTCCAGCGATGTCGATCACCTCGTCGGGCCTGCTTCCAGAATGGTTGGTTGCGAAGCTGCAGTGATCCTCCGGGTGCCAATCCTGGGTGGCAACTACGACATCGTATTCGGGCATCAGCTCGTTCACGATGGGGATGATCTCGTCTCCGCACGGGACGGCAAGGCTGCCGCCCGGGAGGAAATCGTTTTGGATATCGACGATGACTAGGGCTCTCATATGATAGCTTTGTTAGAGTTCGAAATTGATCTATTCTTCGACGAGGGTGTCATAGCGTTTTTTATCGAGGTGGTGCAGCTGTGCTGCGCGGCGTAGGATTGGATCAAGGGGACTTTGAGGTCTTTGTCATCCAGACCAAACACAACGCAATCGGTGGTCAACGCGGCTCGGGGAAATTCTGAGATGTGATTCATGGATAGATATTTGGTGTTAAACTAACACTAAGTATAGATAAATGTGTTTAAGAGAAACTAAGGGGGGCTGATCTCGCCGCCGCAGCGATTATCTCGGCGTGATCGAATGCGAGTCCGGGTAGCTCTGCCAGTGGAAACCAGGCTAAGTCAGCGGCATCATCGGCTGCTAAAGGATTGACGGTAATGCGATTAACATTGGCGCAGTAAGCTAGCGAGATCGTGTGCCCGCGAGGATCGCGATCGGGTTTTCCCCAGAACCCGAGAGGCTGAAGTTGGACTCCGGTGAGCGAGGTTTCTTCAGCAAGCTCACGCGCGACAGCGTCATCGGGGCTTTCGTTTTCGTCGAGGAAGCCGCCGGGGAGCGCCCAGAGGTTTTGGAAGGGCGAGTTCTTTCGCTTGATCAGAAGAACGTGATCGTCGGAGAGGAGGGCGGCGTCAACGGTGACCGAGGGGCGTGGGTAATCGTAGGTGTAGCTCATGTTGTGATCGGGTGGCCGTTGGCGGCAAGCAGGTTGCGCTTGGTTTTTTCGAGTGTTGGTTCGATCCTGAGGTTGGGTGGTGGATCGCCTAATTTTTCCCATGCGTCGATCGCGCGTTGGCGTTTTTTCTCGATCGGCTCGGCAAGTCGGACTCGTTTTCCATCGACGAGGGCGGGTGAGAGGAGCTGCGTGGTGCCTCTGCGTGGTTCATCTCCCGGTTCAGCTTCGTTGTAGAGAGTATCGCTCAGGATTCGTCCCTCGGCGTCGAGCTCCCGGGCGACTTGTAAAAGACCCGGGTTTGAGACTTTGATGAGATCGTTCGAAAGTTTGATGCGATACTGCCATTTGCCTTGTTCATCGCGGATTGCGCCGAGCTTGTAGACTCCTCCGAGAGCTGGCTGATCGGCGGCGGTGACGAGCTTGGTGCCGATTCCCCAAGTATCAATGCGAGCACCTTTGGATTTGAGCAAACGGATCGCATGCTCGTCCAAATCGTTGCTCGCTATGATATTGGTTTTGATGAAACCGGCATCATCGAGCAGCTTGCGGGCAGCGATACTCAGTTCTGCCAGGTCTCCAGAGTCGAGCCGAATGCCGATGAGGTCATGTCCGCGTTCACGTAGACGTTCGCCAGTTTCGATGGCGTTTTTCACACCTGCTAGAGTGTCGTAGGTATCGACTAGAAGAACGACATTGTTGGGCAGAGCCTCCGCGTATTTCTCGAAAGCGTCAGTTTCAGAATCGAAGCACATCACCCAGCTGTGTGCATGGGTTCCCTTTACAGGGATGCCAAACTCCATCCCGGCAAGGACGTTCGACGTCGCGGTGCAGCCTCCAATGAAGGCCGCACGGCTGGCGGACATGCCACCATCTGGTCCTTGGGCTCGGCGCAACCCGAACTCGATAACCGGATGACCATCGGCGGCTGCGCAGATTCGCGCTGCTTTCGTAGCGACGAGCGTTTGGAAATTAACGATGTTCAGCAGAGCGGTCTCGACGAGCTGACACTGCAACAGAGGGCCGCTGACTCGCAGCAGTGGCTCGTGAGGAAGTGAGATGTCACCTTCGGAAATCGCATCGACGGTGAGATTCCAAGTCATGTCTCGAAGGTAGTCGAGGTAGCTACGGTCAAAAATAGGATTGCCGTCTGCCCCTGGAATAGTAGCAAGGTAGTCTAGGTCTTTCTCCGTGAACTCTAGGCTTTCGAGGTAGTCGATTGCGGGTTCGATTCCAGCGGTGATGGCAGCACGCCCGCCAAACGGCGCACGACGGTAGAACAGGTGGAAGACCGCCTCTCGCTCGGCTAGGCCGTTTTTGAAATAGCCGTATCCCATTGTGAGTTGGTAGAGATCTGTTAGCAGGGCTGAAGTCATGGTAACTAGTATAGTGTATTTGTGACACTATCAAGGAGTATCGTCCGGCATGTCAATACTG
>JBLHKE010000440.1:0-6678 GCA_047619485.1 Verrucomicrobiales bacterium
AGGGGGCTGGGATTTCGCTCTTTGATATTTGTTCATCCATGCTTAGTTCATCACATGATTACGGTTCACGAGAACGCCGTCAAACACCTTCAAGAGATCCTGTCCGCTGACGGTGCCTCGGAGAAGGGCGATGGCCTGCGCCTTCTGGTGGAGCGGGGGGGCTGTGCGGGCATGCAATATGGCATGAAAATCGACCACCGGGTCGATGGCGATGCCGTTTTTGGGGAAGATGGGGCGCATTTGTATGTGGATGCGGAAAGTTTGAAATTTCTAGACGGCGTTGAACTGCAGTATTCGGATGATTTGACCGATTCCGGTTTAAAGATCGTCAATCCGAACGCGGCGCGCAGCTGCGGTTGCGGAACATCGTTTGAGCCAAAGGTGGCGGGAGAGGAGCCAGTGTACGATTCATCGCAGGACGGTGAAGTGTGCGGTGGGGGAGATGCCGAAGCCGTTGAGGCGGGTGCCACTGCTGGTTCAAGCTAGGCTGGATGGCCATGGATTCCCTCAGCACCCGCTCACGTGGCTTCTCGGGGAGCGGGCGGAATGTGAAACGCACTAGCCGTTGGTTCGGCGGGCTGTTCTGGTGGACGATGTTGATCATCCTGCTGTCGTTGGCGGCGGTCGCCTCGTGGACTTTCTGCGTGTTCGCCTTCAGCTACCCGGAGAAGCCGATCAACTACATGGTGTTGCAGAAGTTCAACAAGCTCGAGGCGCCAAAGAGTTTCTCGAATTCTAACGCGCCGCGCAACCGTAGCTATGAGGCTCGGGATCTGTATGATCGGTTCAACGAGTACGAAGATCGGCACTTCAAAGAGATCAACAGCCTGCTGGTGCGCAACTACATCGAGAACTTCATCCGGGCGGAACGCGGGTTCACGATGAACATGGTCGGCAAATTTTCCATCGAGGCGCGCCGCGCGCTCGGGGAGGATGACCTGATCACCAGCGGCACGGTCTTGATGGCGCGCTGTGTGGACTTCCCGGATGTATCGATCGAGTACATCCTGCCGGGCAAACCGGGCTCGGTGCCGGAGGAGTTGCTGAAGGTTGGTGATATTCTCGACCTTGGCACCAAGAGTCGTTCGCGCTTCGCGCCGTTCAATGTCGTGCTCCATGTCAGCCGGCAGGAATCGAATCTATACTGTTTCTGTGTGGTGCCGATCGTGTATTCGAAGGGGCAGATCACGCGCGGAGTCGAGTTGACACTAGCGCCGCCGCGGAGTTTGAACATCAAGGGGGTGATGCCACCGATCGCAGTGGAACTCAAATCGGAAGCTAGTGACGAGGAAAAAGTCAGCGTCGATACCGTGCCTCCTGGGGTGAACTTGGAGGACGAGGAAGAGCCGGAGGGCGATGCGGTGATTCCGCAGGGTTGAGTCTGACGCCGCGGCAGGGGGCGTCGGCGGAGATTAGTTTTTGCTACCTGCGGCGGAACAAACCGCGCCGCCGTCCGATCGACCGATTCGGAGTGGCCTTCTGCTCGGTATCGTTGGCCTTCACCTTCGCCTTGAATCGTGACCACAGCGTCTTGCGTTCAGTGGCCGCTTCGGGCTTTGGAGATGTTTTTTTCCTCTCGGCGACGATGCGTTGGGTGGTGGGGCTCAAGGTCCTGCGCTTGGTCCCCGAGTCCATGTAGCGGGTCACATTGGAGGCGCTCGATGAGGAGGTGGTTTTGGTTGCCGTGCGCTTGGTGCGTTCGACTGGGATCGTGATGGCTGAGCGCTTGACGACCCTTGCGATCTCAGCTCCTTTCGGAGGTTTAGCGGAGACCACGTCACGGCTACCGGATGGGTAGGGTTGGAAGGTGTTGATCGCCACCTGATACATCTTCGAGCTTGGCTGGCACTGGCGGTGTGTTTTGATGAAGTAGGTCGGATCCCAGTAGTTGCCGTAGCCGCGTGCGAACTTCGAGCGGTGCATGCCGATGTAGAGGTTCTTGCGGATCTCGAAGTGCAGGTGCGCCAGGTACATCCCACGGTTGGTGCCGATCGTCCCGATACGCTGACCGCGTTTGACGCGCTGGTTGACAGTGACGTAGCGTGTGTTGAGGTGGCCGTAGAGCGAGTCGATAAAGGTCACTTTGCCATCCGATCCACGGTAGGCGTGGCGGATGATCACCACATTGCCCCAGCCGACCCGGACGTCCCGCGACTGGACGACAATGCCGTCGCCAAAGGCGTAGACCGGGTCACCCAGATCTGTGTTGCCACCACCGTTGCCATTCCAGTCTTCGCCGTGGTGTCCTCTCGGATGGTAACCACGCGCTTTGTAGTAGTTGGCCGCGTTCGGCTTGCCGACTGGAAAATCGAAGCCGTCTGCGAGGGCGATGTTGACGTAGTCGACCGCCGAAACTGCCCCTGGGAAACAGCCGAGAAGCGTGAGTAGCCACAGGAAAGTACTGCGACGAATCGCGGAGCCATATCGCGGACCAAAAGCTTGCTTGGATTTTGACAAGAGGGAAAGGAAGGGAAGGGGGTTTGGCTCTTCCCAACTTTAGCTTCGGATAAATTGAAAATAGATCAACCCTGTAATTCCGACCGTTAGGCAGTAGTAGGCGAAGTACTCAAATTTCCCACGCCGAATCATCTCCAGCACAGCATAGACTGCGATGAGACCGAAAATGAAGGCGGCGATCGCGCCTGCGAGGTACGGGCCGAAGAGCTTGGCTGGATCAATCTCTTGGTAGTTGCCGAGGAATTCGACCGCGCAGGCACCAGTGATCGCGGGAATGGCCAGCAGGAACGAGAATTCGGCAGCCCGTGCGGGCTTCACCCCGGATGCCATCCCGGCGACAATCGTGCTTCCAGAGCGCGAGATGCCGGGCAAGACGGCGCAGGCTTGGCCACATCCCATCAAGATGGCAGATTTCAAGGTGATCTCCCCATCGTTGCGCTTGGCGAGCAGGCGCGGCAGGAACAGGATCAGACCGGTGATGCAGAGGAAAACACAAACCGCGGAGGGATTGTCGCCGAGCCCCTCAACTTGTTTGCGCAGAGTCAGGCCGACGAGGCCGACGGGTAGCGTGGCGAGCGCGAGGTAGCCGATCATCGCCCGGTCTTTCTTCATCGAGGAGTCGAAGACGGCGCGTGTCAGGCGGAACAGGGTGGCGCGGAAATAAATCAATACGCTCAACAGGGTTCCTAGGTGGAGTAGCAGCTCGAAGGTCAGCCCGGGATCATCGATCCCCATCAGCGATTGGGCGAGCACGAGATGACCTGAGGAAGAGACTGGGAGGAACTCGGTGAGGCCCTGGATGATGCCGACGATGATCGCTTGCAGGTTGGTCATTCGCTTTTTGAAAGAGTGCTAGGATTCGGGCGCTGACGGCAGGTGCCATTGGTCGGCAAAGTCCGGAATTTCTCGGCGGAAACCGCTTGAGTCAATGATTAAGTTAGACGAAGCTTTTAAGGTTCTAAGGAAGACACTTTTCTGAATGAGACGCCGGTATCAAAGATTTGCGCGCAACACCTACCGCTTCCTGCGCAATCGCAAGCGGCGGCGCGAAAACCGCTTCTTCGCATGGCTCGGTCGGCGCGTGCTCAATCGCGATTTTTGGAAGCCCGACCGTCACGCGATGGCGATCGGCCTAGCGATCGGGATGGCCGTTTCGATGTTGCCACCGATCCCTGTGCAGATGTTGATCGCTGCAGTCATCGCGGTGTTGATGCGCGCAAACATCCCAATGGCAGCTGCGGCCTGCTGGGTATCCAACCCGGTGAGCTGGGGGCCGATCCTGATTTTGCAGAGGACGATCGGTGACTGGATGCTGCCCCAGTCGGCTTTCGACGAATTGCACCCAACCTACCATGTGCTGCGCTGCACCGCCCTCGGTGCTGTCGTGATGGCGGTTGTGTTGGCACCGCTCGGCTACTTCCTCGTCTACGTTCTCTGGGATTTGATCAGCAAGCTGTTGGGGTTCACGGTGCCACTCGCGAAGAAGAAGATCGAGCCGCTAGTGAAGCCGATCGCGGAGAAACATGCACATAAAAAGGCGGCCAAAGATGCCGATGTTCCTGCCAATAGAAAAATTGCGGCTGCTGCTAGTCAGCCGGAGCCGTAAACTGGATCTCGGCCTGGTGACCGCCACAGTAGGGGGCACCAAATCGTTCGCGAACCTGCATCGGCGGGAAGCTGTAGGACTTCGTCACCTGCACCTGAGCCTTGCGCAGGAATTGGAAAAAGTACATCCCAGCAGCCGCTAGGAGCACCAGTCCAGCAAGCGCCCAAGCGACGAAGGATTGGGTCTCTGACCGCGTTGCCGCATTGGAGTTCGCCTGCTCCTCGATCGCTCGTGGCAAGTCTGTCATCAGCTGATCGGCGGCGGCGATGACGCGACCCGATCCGCGATCCTGCGGCGCCGCCTTTGCGTAGGCCGCGGCGAAGATGTGCTGCAAACCGCTACGCTTCACGTAGCTCTCAGGATCGGCGGTCGACGAAAACGTCATGCGTTCGGTGCCTCTTTGGTAGACGAGGACAATGCCCCGCTTGTCTTTCAGCCAGCTGTCTTTGAGCTGGCTCGCGCGCTCTTCAATGTTCTCGCCGATGAGGACGGAGTAGGCTGCGATGTAGATCACGATGTTGTGCTCTGCACCGAATTCCTTCAACCGCGCCGACAGTTGTTCAGCCTCGCGCTCGTTGAACAAGCGAGCCTTGTCGAGGACGAGCGACGAAGGGGCGGCTTCGATTGGATCGGGCTTGAACATCACTGCCTCAGCTGGTTCCGGCAGCGGTTGCGCTGGCGATCTTTGGGCGAACGCGCTCGTCGTTGCAGTCGCAAATGCCAGGAGGCAAAAAAGTAGCTGTAGTGGCTTCATACAGAGAAACTTTCAGCAGTTTTTCTAGGAGATCAAGAATATTAAGTAATCCGAAGCACCGGGCATCGCGCCGGAGTGTCTGACGCTTGCGGCTAGGCTGGGGGCTCGTATGATTGGGGGTGAAACTGATCATCCAAGCTGCGGCTTTTGTCCTGTTGGCCTTGAGCCATGCGCCGGCGCACAACAATTTGTTCTTTCCAGGGGATGCGTTCTTCTCCTCGACATTCGGTCCAGGTTTTCTCGCGGGGGAGTCGCTCGAGGAAGGGCTCGGCTTGACCTATGAGCGGCATGTCGGCACCACGGCGAAGTGCGGCTACGCGGGCTATGAGCATCTGTTGGTGAAAAACGTATCGCCAAGATTCTCTGCGAATCTGCTCACAGTGTGTGAACTCTTGTTCCCGGCAGGGACGGTGAAGGCAAGCCCGCTGCCACTGTTCGTCTACAACCGGGGGTTTCCGCTGGGTTCGCCGTTCGGCATCAAATACAACGAACACTGGCAGCAGATCCAGGTGGGGGAGGCGGGATTACCTTATGCAATCTACGACGAACTTGGTGGCGCGGATTTCATCATCGATGACTGGGCGAGTGCCAAGGACATCGCGCCGTTGGCGATTGCGGATGGCCGCGCACCGATGGTGAAACCGGATGGTGAGACCGGGGTGGTCGAGAAGCCGTTGGAGATCGACGCTTCGAAGGTGATGGTTGTGATTTTGTCAGGCGGCGAGGGCGAGGTGCACCGATTTGCGCAACGGCAGGAGGGCTTGGTCTTCTTTGTCGTCACGGAACGCCTTCAGCGTTATCGCTTCGACCGATTGGGCGTTGCGATGCCGCAACCGGTCCGCACGCCGCTGGACGACATGTTTTCGAAACGGCAGAAGGTCGCTAGCGATCAGGTGTCACTACGGGCCGCCCTGCAGGTCTACGAATTGAATTTTGGCAAGTTGCCGACTAAGGATCAGGGGCTGGCACCGCTAGTCGAGAAGCCCGCGGGCGCGGTGGTGCCGGGATGGATGCCACTACTGAAAAAATTGCCGCTCGACCCTTGGGGCAAAGGGTATCAGTGGGACGGGGATGTGTTGTTTAGTCTCGGCGCAGACGGGATCGAGAGCGAAGACGACGTGGTCGAGCCCTTCGAGTTGACTGAGGATGGGATGCTGGTTCGACCCGCCGCCGCCGATGGGTGATAGCGCTATTTCTCGCCTGCGGTCTGCAGGCGAATTACCCCATTGGAGTTAGGTTAAGAGCCTGGCGCGCTAGCCCGAACAGCTCTTATTCGGAGTCTCCAAGAACCAATTAGGCGGTGAGCGATTTATCGCCCTCATCCAGTTGGCCATCACTAGCCCAACCTAGTATCGATGTCGGCGCTCAACCAATTCCACAGACTCTTCAGCTCTGCGGTGGTCGCCGCTTTGATCTCGGCTAGCTGGCTTTTTGAAGGCACATCCTTCCTGCTGAACAGGTAGTAATTGATCTTTGGCTCGGTACCCGATGGGCGCACGGCGAAGGTGCGGCCGTCTTCGAGGTCGATGAATAACATATTCTCTTTCGGGATGTCATCGCCCTCTTCGTCCTTGATGTCCATTGAGCTATGCAACTATTCCGTCCTGACCCGAATGGCACGTAGTTAACGGCACTCTCCTGAGTGCCAGCCGGTTGGATCTCTCGGGATCGGGATGGCATCCGGCATCGGTCGATGTCGTCGCGGTAAAACGAACGCCTCCGTTCGTTCGGATCGAGCGGAGCGATGATCCGCGAGCGTCCCTGTGCGCGATAGCCGCAACGTTCCATCAGTTCGAACCCTCTCCCGCTCGCAGGCTCCCCAGGCAAAGTGCGTCGTTCGAGGTGATCGTTTTCTGTTGGC
>JBLHKE010000441.1:0-6673 GCA_047619485.1 Verrucomicrobiales bacterium
GCCAGGCCACGGATGTCGACGTTCTGCTCCGGAGTATTGCTGAGCTGCTGTGTGAGTGCGGTAAGTTTCTCGCGTTCGGTCTCGCGCACGCGGGTGCTTCCGCTTGAGAAGTAGATCTGCGTGTCTGCGATCAGTCGCTCGAGTTCTGCGGTCTGGTTCGCCTCGGGTTCTGGGTCGGGGGACGGTTCCGGATCTGGTTCGGGCTCGGCCGTTGGAGCCGTTTCCTCCCTGCTTGGCTCTGCTGTCGCGACCATCGTTGCGGCGGTGGCTTGCCTGGCTTTCTCTAGTGCGACGAGGCTAACTGCGCTGGCTTTGATGGTTGGCTCTGGCGCGTAGTCGGGATTGAGTTCGCTCGTGAAGGCGTAGATCTCTTGCGGGAAGAAGCTCTTTGCCAGGGCATCGATTTGCCGCTGTTCCTTGGCGGTGGCCTGTAGGCCGCGGATCTGGATGCCGGTGGCGTTGACACTGAATTCGCTGCCCTGGAGGGCATCGAACGATTTTGGGAGGAATGCTAGGAGCCTGTCGGACTTAGATGATTTCGAGCAAAACGTTTTAGAATTCAGTCATAATCCGCCGTCCGATGCAGGAGTATATTGGAATATTCGCCAAAGCGGAGGGTGGATTTGGGCGAATTCTAAAACGATTTTTGCCGGATCAGGTAAGTCCGGCAGGCTCCTAGGGTCGGGCGGATCCACCAGCTGCCGGTCGCTGCCGGGCGGATCTTGAGCCGATCCTCGACGAGGTAGCCGGGTGGGGCGATGGCTTCAATGCCGCGGATGAGCTGATCACGTGTCGCTTTCGATTCGATTCGGCCACTGAGGACGATAGCGTCGGTGAACTCGATGCTGAGATGGCAGGTCTCGAGTTCGTCTTCGATCGACTTCAGCCCGTTGCGGACGAAGTCGATGCTCCCGGAAAATCGCTTGAGTAGCATCTGCTGGATCTGCTGACGGGATTCCTCGCTGGCGACCCTGCCGTTGATGGTGAGGGCACGACCCTCGAGCTTGATGGAGAGACCGCCGATCGAGCGGACGAGGGTCGGGGCGACCTCACCCATGGCTTCCGCCCAAGGTGCGCTGGCGACGCGGCCACTGGTGAGTTGGAGGTCGTCGCTGACTTTGGCGAGCGGAAAGGCGTCGGTGAGTGCGGCGGAGATCTTCGCCAGAGAGTCGGCGGGGAGCTCGCCACCGATCTTGATGGTGCCCGATTTCTCGTCGATGACGAGTTCGAGGGAGGATAAATGTGGGACTGTTAGGGCGCAGTCTAGAGTGTCGAGACCGCGGATGGATTTAGGCCCCTCACCAGCGAGGCTGGTGATCAGTTGATCGACATCAGTATAGAGGGATTGGGATGAAACCGTCCCGTGGACGATCCCTTGGGAGCCGTCCAGGTAGATGCGCCAGTCCTCACCGGCAAGCTCGGGAAACTAATCGAGCAACTGGTGCGTGATACGCGAGTGGAGGTGGATTCGCGGACCGAATGCCACCATTTGGGAACGACCACAAAACCACCTAGAAGCAGGATCAGTACAGCGGTAAGTCGGAATTTTTTGCGCATCGGGAGAAGCTTCCATCCTAACTAGAGTGGCTATGGAATCAATGGGGGTTGGATTTCTGAACCGTGATAATTCAGAAATACTAATGTCTAAGTTCGCAGTGTTAAAGTTCTGGGACAGAGATACTGAGGCGCATGAATCTCCGCTCCGACTCTGCAACGGGTGTGCGGCTGCGCACGGTGAGAATCTCGACTGCTCCGATTCGCTCGTTGCGAATTAACTGGGTATCGATCGGGCTCGAACTCCATGCTTCGAGGTCGCTGCTAAACTCGATGCTAGTAGTCGCGTCGTCTGCTCCGACAGCGCGCTGGAAGCTGAAGGTGAGAAACTCGTCCCCGGCGTCGCTCTCAATCCTGGTGGTGAGCGTTGGCGAGGAACGATTCGAAGATGGGTCACTGCCCAATAGAAACTCGATGGCTGCGGGTAGTTGGTCGCCATCGCTATCGTCGAGCGGATCGGTCACACCGTTGGCGGCGGCCCAGCTTGCGAAGCTGACGGCATCGCTTGTGCTCGGGTTGCCGCCGAAGAGTTTGCTCGATCTCCAGCTGGCAGGGTGGTTGTGATCAGGTGCGCTGGCTGGCTTGATTAGCACGAGGCTGTAACCACTGCCATCTGCCCCTCGCGGCCAGGCGCCGCCGTCGTTGTAGGTGAAGCTGAGGATGGGTGCGGTGGCGCGATTGATCAGCGTCAGGGTTTCGCCGCCGTCGGATAGGAGGGAGCCGTCGGCGAACTGGCCGACCACTGGCAGCGTATTCCCATGGACGGATTCGAAGGCAGCAAGGTCGCGGACGATGAGGGTACGCTCTCCTCGGCCGAGTCTGAATCCGATCGGGAATGTGAACGAGATACCCGCGACGAACTGGACGCCGCTCATGTCGACGTCGTGGTCTGAGATATTCTGTAGTTCGACATACTCGGCTAGGCCGTCACCGGCAGGATGATACATGAGTTCGGAGATCACGAGGTCGCCGAGGGATGGCGGTGTGCCGACGAAGAATTCCGACTCGGTCAGTGCTGACCACACGCCCGCGTCGAGCGTCCGAGCTTTGGCGACGAGCGATGAGGTTAGAGGAATCGGTGTGGTGTAAGCGATCCCCACGGCGTTGCCGGTGGTGGTTTCGCGAGGATCGCTACCATCTAGTGTGAAGTAGACGATGCCGGTTGAAGTGGTGATACCGAGCGGTGCCCCGGGCGCTGCATTGCCACCGTGCTGCGGGGCGCCATCGATCGTGTACTCGGGAGCCTCGATCTGCGGGTAGAGGTCGCGATCTCGGAGCAGCTGAACGAAGATGGGTGTGCGGATGTCGAACCAGCCGGATTTCTCAAGCGCGACCCGACCCTCCCAGTCAGTCGGGGTCTTGGCGGGGGTGCCATGCAGGTCGCCCCAACGGGCGGACTCGGCGATCATTGCTGGTCGAGCTTCGGCCGCGCGCTCGTCCCACAGGGCGTTGGCGCCCGTGGGGGAAAGCGCACCGCCGTGGAAACACCACTTGCGGACACGATCGGCGAACAACAGGCGATACTCGGCGTTCGCGCGCAGGCGTTGGTGGAAGTGGGTCATGCCCTTTTTGCTGGTGTTGTTGGTGTTCTTGTCGATGGCGATCGCACCGTTGACGTTGCCCGCCGCGAGGCTATTGAGGAGCGTGCGTTCCTGATCCCAGGCGAAGAATTGGTAAGTGTCTGGGACGATACGGTTGCGTCCCGAGCGTAGGTTGTTCTGATCCCAGTCGTCCGAGTTGGAATAGAAATGGATCAGCAGATAATCAATGAGGTGGGTGTAGTTGATGTAATCCTGCAGGCCGGCGTAATTCTGGGAGTCGGCCATGGTCGCGGCATCGTCGACGATGGCGACGGCGGCATTCCAGCTCGCATCGCTACCGTCGAAGGCGTTGATGTGGTCGCGGACATCGTAGTCCTCCGCAAGGCCGCCGAAATGCTCGACCATGAAATTATCTTCGATGCGTTCGAAAATGTGGAACACGCCCCAGTACCAGCCGTTGATGTAGAGCTGCGCAAAAATTTGCGACTGCGAGTGCTGGCCCATCGCGATCTGGGCATCGCGGTGCCACTGATCCCGAAGGTAGGTGGCGCGTCCACGCGTGCCGGGATTGACCCACGAGTCGCCATTCCCGGCGCGCAGCTGGATACTGTTGAAGCGGGTGACGTCCTCGCCGGGGAAGAGGGGGAAGTCGAGCGTCCCGGTGCCATACTGTCGGCGGAATGCGACGCGCATATTGTGCTTGTGGCGATTCGGGCTGCGCGACGCGTTTCCCGCGAGCCGCAGTCCGGCGTTTGCCTGGGTCGTCTGGCCGTGTCCGAAGCCGAAGAACTCCAACGAAACCTCACGCTCCCAGTCGGGGCCGCCTTTCTTGCTGTTCGAGTAATTGCCGGTATCGCGATCGAACAGGCTGGCCGTATCCGTCGCCATGGAGATCACCGGGAGACTCGCGAGCGAGGTTTTGACCTCCTCGTCGGTATAGATTCCACCGGCGATGTTGGAGTCCATCCCGTAGTCGGCGGTGCGTGTCTGGTCGAGGTTGTCCCAGTTGGGATACTCGTAGTCGACGACGTTGTCAGACTGTGCGACGACATCGTCGAGGAATAGGTAGGTGTGCGTGTCGACGTTGGTAGGTGCCAGTCCCGGCTTGAATGCGGCGGCGCGTAGCACGGTGGTCTCGTCGATCAAGATATTCGCGCTCGAGCCGGCGATCTGGGTGCCATTGTCGGGCGATGGTGTCGAGCTGTCGGTGGTGTAGATGATCGTCGCACCCGCAGTGGGCGTGCTGACGACGACGGTGAAGGTCGCCTCGTAGGTTCCGCGGTCTACCGAGAAGGACGTATCGGCAACAAATCCCGAAACACTGGGCGAGATGTTTACCGCGCCCGGGCTTGGCTTCGGAAAATAGACGCCGCCGAAGCCGAAGCTGACGTCGCTCTGTTGGCTGGGGTAGGTGGGCGCGAATTCGGAAAGCGGGGTCGATCCGTCCGCGTCGATGAGGGCGAGGTACTCACCGGAGGCCGATAGGCTGAAGTTGGTGTGCAATTCTTGTCCTGTCTCTACGCGGTTCTTCCCGGAGGCAAACACGATGAGGAACTCGCCTGCCGGCAAGATCGCGCCTGGGGGGAATTGCCATTTTTGCGGTGCGGAAGAATCGTCAGTCAATGCCATCCCTGCGAGATCGATGGCGTCGCCCGTGGGGTTGAGGATCTCGATCCAGTCGCTCGAGTCGCCATCTTCGTCATCGAGCGAAAAACCGTTCGATGCCATGAATTCGGTGATCACTAGGATCGTGCCGACGCTACTTGCATCGGTCGGGTCGCTGCCGATCATCAGTTCGACGGGGTCGATCAATCCATCGCTGTCGGTGTCGGCAAGGATCGGGCTGGTGATGAACGGATCCGCACTGACTTCGGCCGCGTCGTCGAGGCCGTCGTCATCGCTGTCCGTTTTGAGCGGATTGGAGCCAATTGCGATCTCGCTGCCGTCGGTGAGCGTGTCGTTGTCACTATCGGTGTCGTGTGGATCAGTGCCGGCGTTGAACTCGCCGAGGTTGTCGAGGCCGTCGGCATCCGCATCGAGTGCCGCATCGTTCGGGTCGTCTTTGTCAAAACCGTTGACGCCCTCCCAGAAATTTTTCATGCCGTCGCCGTCATCGTCACCCTGGTCGGCGATCGCCTCGTAGGAGGCATCGATGTCTGTTTGCGTGATCGCCATGTCGTAGATGCGGATGAGTGCAATCTCGCCGGCGAAACCAGACAGAGTGACGGTGTTTCCGGTGTTGCCGCCCGAGGAGTTGAACGCACCGAAGTTGTTCGTGCCGGCCGCGCTGAAGGCGCAGGAGTCGTCGGCACCGGCGAGGGTCGAAAATTCAGCGCCGAGCGCCTCGCCGTAAGCGATGTTGCCGATCACATCGCGTGCGTAGACTTTGATCGTATCGTTGTTGTCGACGATCGAGTCGCCATCAAAGGTGACGACCGTCTGGATGAACTCGGCGGACTCGAAATTTGGAAGTGGGACGATGAGATCGACGATTTTCACATTGTTGAAGGCTTTCAAAACCCTCAGCTCCGGGTCGAAGATACCATTGGTGTGCAGCGAGATAGTGAAGCCGTTGGTGGCGGCGCCAGATTCCCAGAGCACTTGGTGGTTGAGACGATCCGTGTCGCTGAGGTCGGTGCGGAACCAGATCTCGACACTGCCATCGGTGAGGCCGTTGCCGATCGAACTGCTCTGCGGTTCGCCGCTGGGTGTGGCGCCGCTGGTGTTGGCACCAGTCGATTGAAAGGATGCGGTGAAGTTGGTGCCGGGTGACGAAAAATTTGGCGTTAGTGTGATGCCGGTGGCGAAATTGAGGTCGATATTAAACAGGCCGCCGCTGTAGTTGTGACCGGCGCCGATATCGCTCCACAAAGTCAGGGAGTTGCCGGATATTGCGTTGCTCGCGCTAGAGGCATCGAACTCGTGGGCTGGCGTGGCGGCATGGGTGAGGGACGCGGCGAGCAGTGCCGCGCAGGCGATGGGGATGTGGGGGCGCATGGGGGGCGGCAGTGTGCCAAGCTGCTCCCGGGTTGGCCAGTTCGAAATCTTCTGCGCCTGGATCTACTCAGAGTCCAGATGTTGATCCTTGATCTTGGCCTTCTTGTCACCGAGGAGATGCCTGGAGAGGAATTCGCTCACTAGGCGATTGACCTCGGCGGCGGCTTTTCCAAAGCTCCCGTGGCCACCGCCATCGATGGTGATGAGGTTCGAACTCACGTCCGTTGCTAACAGCTTGTTGTGGAAATCGACCGACTGGGGGTAGGGCACCAGTTTGTCAGCAGTGCCGTGGACATTGAGAGTTGGTGCGTCGTCCTTGGTGATGTGGGTGATGGGCGATGCGCTGCGAGCCTGTTTCTTGGTGTCCTGGAGAGTGCCTCCGACGAGAATTGACTCGGGCGAGTCGGGCGCGTTGTGATCCATCGTGCTCGGGTGGTCAGCCATCGTCAGAAGCTCGCTAGGCCCGAAGAAATTCACCACGCAATCGACCCGGCTGCTCTGGTCGAGGTGCTTGCCGATCTCGCCTTCGAGCGCTTCGACGTCGCCTGATGTCCCGAGCATGGCGACCAGGTGGCCACCGG
>JBLHKE010000442.1:0-6644 GCA_047619485.1 Verrucomicrobiales bacterium
GGGACATCGATGGCACCAAGGCCGTCGATCTTTGGACACGGATTTTCAATCGCGTCGATCATGGAGAAATGCCGCCGCCTAAGGCAAAGACACATCCGACTCGGGATCAGATCGATCAGTTTCTGGCAATCGTGACCCCGCCGCTCTTGGACGCTGACAAGAAACTAAGTGCTGTCCAGATGCGCCGTCTCAATCGGATCGAGTATGAGCACACGCTACAGGACTTGCTCGCGATTGACATCCCGCTGCAACACCTCCTTCCCGAGGATCCGGAGGCGGGAGGATTCGACAACAATGGCGCGGCACTCGCCGTCTCTGCCGAACTCATCGAGCGCTACCTCCAGGCCGCGCGGCTAGCCCTCGATCACGCCGTCGTCCACGGCGACGCGCCTGCAACTGAGACATTCACCGCCAGCTCCATGGACGAGGTGAAGCCGTATTTCGGTAAAAACTACGGCTACCACGACGAGCGCATCGTCGCCTACCTGACCGATCGCACGAACTACAGCAAGATATCTACGCGCAGCCGACGCTTGCCACAGCGCGGCCGTTACCGATTCAAATTCACCGCTGCGGCCCACAACAGTGACAAACCGATCGTGTTTTCGATTGTCGCGTCCGATTTCAAATCCGCCGGCGCGACCTATGTCGACCTCGGATATTTCGAAGCGCCCCTTGAGTCGAAAGTCTTCGAGATCGAAGCCGTGCTGGATAAAAAGTTCGCCATCCAATTCTTCGCCCAGGGGCTGAAGACCTGGATCAAAGATCCTGACAAAATCCGATCTCCCGGTGTCGGTTTCAGTGAGGTGGAGATCACCGGACCGTTGATTGACCGGTGGCCGCCGCAGAGTCATCGGCAGTTGATTGGTGATGTCGATCTGAAAGCAGGAACCCTGGAGGACGCGGCGCTCGTTCTGAAGAACTTTGTTCCGCGGGCGTTCCGCAGGCCGGTCACGGACGCCGAGCTGAAGCGCTACACCCAGATGGTTGCTGACAAGCTCGCCGAGGGGCGTTGTTTCGAGGAGGGGCTCCGGGTCGCTCTCGAAGCCGTCCTCTGCTCGACGCAGTTCCTTTTTCTCCAGGACGAATCGATCGACAGCAGGCTCTCGTATTTCCTGTGGAACAGTCTTCCCGACCCAAACACTCCCGAGGAAAGTTTGGCGGCGAAGGTCGACCGCATGTTGGAGGATCCGAGGAGTGCTCGATTTGTCATCAACTTCACTGGCCAGTGGCTGAAGCTACGGGACATCGATGAGACGATTCCCGACGCCACCCTTTACGGAAGCTTCGATGATGTGCTCAAAGTCAGCATGATCTGGGAGGCTGAAAGCTTCTTCCGCAAACTGCTCGAGGATAATTTAAGCATCGAGAACTTCCTCGATTCGAAGTTCGCGATGTTGAACGGTCGGCTCGCTGACCACTATGGGATCCCAGGCGTCAGCGGGCTTCAGGTGAGGGAAATTGCGCTCCCACAAGACAGCGTGCGCGGCGGTGTTCTGACGCAGGCTGGAGTTTTGAAAGTCACCGCCAACGGCACCAGCACTTCGCCCGTGCTCCGCGGTGTTTGGGTGTTGGAGAACATTCTCGGCCGGCACATTCCACCACCGCCGCCGAATGTTGGCGGCATCGAGCCCGACATCCGTTCGGCGACAACGATCCGCGAGCAACTCGATCTGCATCGCCATGCAGAAAGCTGCCAGGCCTGCCATCAATACATCGATCCACCGGGCTTCGCTCTCGAGAGTTTCGATCCGACCGGTGCCTACCGCGAGAAATATCTCCAGTTCAAAGTAAACCCAGAACACGCTGACAAAGGATGGGGGAGAGTTGTCGACGCCGCCACCGTGGATGCATCAGGCAAACTCGCCAGCGGCGAGGCGTTCGAATCGATCCGCGAGTTCAAGCAACTCATCGATGCCGACACCTTTTCCAGAACCCTCACCGAACGCATCCTCACCTACGCGCTCGGCCGCGAGATGGGATTCTCCGACCGCGCGGCCATCGACGAGATTGCCAAGGCCGCAAAGGCAAAGGGTAACGGCTTCCGCACCCTGCTCCACGAGATCATCCACAGCGACATTTTTCAAAACCCATGATCAACCGCAGAACATTTCTCCGCAGCGCGGGCGTCTGTCTGGCCCTGCCCGCCCTCGAATCATTCGCCCAGACTGCAGCGTCGCCACAGCGGATGGTCGCGGTGAATATCCCGCTGGGCTTCTATCCGCCCAACTTCTTTCCGACAGGAAGCGGTCGCGACTATCGATCGAGTTCCTATCTCAAACAGGCCGATCCGATGCGGGGGAAATTCACCGTCATCTCGGGGACCAGCCACCCCGGTGTCGACGGCGGGCATGCGGCCGAGAAAACGTTCCTCACCGCCGCCCCGCATCCGGACGCACGCGGTTTTAAGAATTCCGTGTCACTCGATCAGTTCATCGCCAAACGCATCGGCGATGCGACACGCTTTTCCTCACTGACGGTCGGGGAGAAAAGTCTTTCATTCACCGAGAACGGCGTCGCAATCCCCAATGAGGTGTCGCCCTCGAGAATGTTTGCCAAACTTTTCCTCAAAGGAACAGACAAGGATATCGCCACCCAGAAGCAGCAACTGCGAGACGGTCATAGCATCCTCGACAACGTTCTCGACGAAGCCAGATCAACCCAATCAAAACTTGGTCGGGGAGATCGCGAGAAGCTCGATCAGTTCTTCACTGCCCTCCGTGAAGCGGAGCGGCGGCTCGACAAATCCGAGCGCTGGCTCGACACGCCAAAACCGGCCGTCGATGCAGAGCGACCGAAAGACGTCGGCCCCATCGACGTCGTTGCTTGGATGCGCGGTCACTTCGATGTCATCCGCCTCGCCTTGCAGACAGATTCCAGCCGGATTGTCGCATTCGCAGGGGCTGGACACGGCTTGGTCGTCCCGTTGCCCGGCGTCAGCCAAGGATACCACAACCTCACGCACCACGGTAAAAACCCGGAGATGATCAAACAACTCGAGATGATCGAGCACGCCACCGTTCAAGTCTGGGCAGAATTTTTAGGTAAGCTGGACGCAACCAAAGAAGGCGATGGGACGCTGTTAGATCACACCCAGGTGCTGATGGGCAGCAATCTCGGCAGCGCCAGTGGACACATCACCACCAACCTGCCGATCGTCCTGGCTGGCGGCGGCTACAAACACGGCCAGCACCTTGCCTTCGATCAAAAGAACAACTACCCGCTGGCCAATCTCTTCGTCAGCATGATGCAACGACTCGGTGTCGAAGCCGACGCGTTCGCATCCGGTAAATCAACCATGACCGGACTCTCCTGAGAATGAGCTTATGAGAGTGCATCGATTTACAGAATTCGTTCTTGCCATCGTACTTGCCCTGATCACAAGTGATGGGATGGCTCAGGACTGGCCTCAGTGGCGCGGTCTGGACCGTGATGGCAAAGCCAATTTCAAGGCTCCCGAGAACTGGCCGCAGGAGTTTACTCTGCAGTGGAAGGTGACGGTGGGCGACGGCGTCGCTACGCCGGCGCTGGTCGGCGACAGGCTCTATGTTTTCTCCCGCGAGGATGGCAGCGAAGTCACCCGTTGCCTCGAAGCTACCAGCGGAAAAGAGATCTGGATCGACGAATTTGAAACGCGTGGCGCCAGCGGCCCGGCGCGTGGTTTCCCTGGGCCACGAAGTTCGCCGACCGTGGCTGAAGGCAAGGTCGTGACGCTCGGCGCGCGTGGCATGCTCTCCTGTCTCGACGCAAACACGGGCAAGAAACTTTGGCGCAAGGACGAGTTCGAGGAGTACCCGATGTTCCATCCCGCATCGTCGCCGCTCGTGACCAATGGACTGTGCATCGCGCAACTCGGCGGACAGCGCAACGGCTCGCTCGTCGCGTACGACCTTGTGAGCGGCGAAAAAAAATGGCAATGGCAAGGCGGCAGTCCCGAGTACGCCTCGCCGGTGTTAATGAACATCGGTGACAGCCAATTAGTCATCGCAAAGATCGTGAACCGCATCGTGGCGATCGGGGCGACCGATGGCAAACTCATGTGGGAAATGCCCTACAAGGGCGGATGGATCACCTCGACTCCCATTGTCGGGCGCGACACGCTGTTCTTCACTGACCCTGACCGTGGCACCCGCGCGATCAAGTTCGAGACGACGGCTGACGGGATCCAGGCAAAGGATCTCTGGAAAAACGACAAGATTTCCGTCCAGTACAACACGCCAGTTTTAAAGGACGGCCTGCTCTACGGACTTTCCAAGCAAAACGAATTCTTCTGCCTCGACGCTCGCGATGGCAAAACCGTCTGGAGCGCCCCTACCGGTGGCGGTGGTGATTATGGTTCGATTGTGGATGCCGGATCAGTTCTCCTCGCACTCACGCCGCATGCCAAATTGATCGCGTTCCAACCCGGCGACAAAAAATACGTCGAGCTGGCGCGCATCAGAGTGGCGGACAGCGAAACCTACGCCTACCCGGTTGTCTCCGGCAATCGGATCTTCATCAAAGACAAGGGGACGGTGAGGCTCTGGACAATCCAGTGATTAGATGACTAGGTAGGCAGTTTGCTGAAGGAGGTCCGTGCATGGAAGAAACCGATGCGATGAACTTTGATTGGTGGCGCAACGCGGCAAACTAGCCGGAGGGAACCCGGGTCACTTTGTAGTAGCGCCGATCTAGTGTGCCGATCTGGTCGGTGAATGAGGCGCGGGTTGGCTCGGTGATCACGTTGCCGGGCAGATCGGCTTGCCAGCCCACTTCTTCTTCTAGCCCTTGATCTCTTTGACCCAGACGTTGCGGAATCGAACGTCATTGCCATGCTCCTGGAGCTTGAGACCGCCCGGTTCGGGGCCGGGCTTAATGCCGCCGTTGATCTTCTTGATCTCGGCGTTGTCGTGCACCTTGATGCCGTTCCAATAGACGGTCGCACGCGCCGGCTCGGTAACCTTGCCATCTTTCCACTTGGGCGCCTTGAAGGTGATGTGGAAGGATTGCCAGGTGCCGTTGGATCGCCAGGCGTTCTTGTCCGGAACGCGGTCCATGCAGAACGCGGCGATGCCATGGGGGCCGATCTTCCAGTTGTAAGGATCCTTGGCGTCATTGCCTTTGGGCGATTCGATCTGAATCTCGTAGCGGTTCTGCAGATAGACACCGCTGTTGGCATACCCCTCGGCGCTGTCGTCGCCGCGATTGCCCATCAGCACAAACTCGACGTGGGCTTCGAAGTCCTGGTACTTTTTCTTGGAGACTAGATCGTGCGTGCCCCAGCTCTTGCCGCCGTTGGTCATCAGAACCTTGGTGTCATCTGTCGGGCTCTTGACTAGCGACCAGGTGATCTTCATGTCCTTCTGTGGCCACATCACCCAGTTGTCGTCGATCGACTTCTGCGTCCCGTCGAAAAGCTTGTCGGCACCTTCGGGTGCCTTCACGCCCTGATCCTTGGTCTTGTCATAACTCGGCTTGTCTTCGGGCTTCACCGCCTTCTCGTCGGCGACGGCCGAGCCGATCACCGCAAATATGGCCAGCAAAGCAACGCATTTTCCGATCTTCATTGTAATCATATCAAATCCCTCGCCAGTAGAGGGTTTTATGTCAATCAAAAAGTAGGTGGTCGCAACGGGCGATCGCTAGGGCGACCCTCATGGTTCGAGCATCTCCTCCACCTCCACCTCCACGACCCGCCGCGCATTCCTTGTCCACTATTGCCAGAGAATTCCTTTTTCGACCCCGGCGTCACTAGACGCCTATCGGGCAGGTTGAAGGGGGGAGGGCGCTCTGCGGCTCGCGCAGTGTCTGACCCTGGCTTTGGTCACTATGTCGCTAGATGAAAATCGCAGTTCTCAAGTCACACGACTTTCACCCTTAGCCAAATCGAAGCAAGCGAGCAGTCGACCCTCTTTACTAGAATTCGTGTAGCTACCCGCCACCAGCTCCTTGCGCGATCCAACCGTCTTCAATTCAACCGTCTCCCCGGCGTGCCCAACGCTCGGCGCCTGGCCGGTCGCTGGTATCTCAATCGTGAACCCGGGCGCTGCGAACGGTGCCTTCAGCGTTATCTTGTTCCCCTCGCGCGCAATGGCCGTCAGTTCTTTCGCCGCCCAGTAGCGCGCGATCTCACTCAACTTCATCCAACGGATACGGTCCTTGAAACCGGCGTTGAGGCGCTGCACGGTCTGCTTGAATGTCTCGAACGCGATTCCGGTGCCGTTCGCGTACATTCCCGGCCAGTGCGTTAGGAAACACGCCGGCTCGCCTTTCTCGATCACCTCGACCAGCCGGCCACTCTGATAATCGGCTGAGACTTGCCCCTCGACCGCCTCTGCTGTTGGGTTCGGAGACGCCCCATCCCAGCTGCCGAGGTAGTCTCCAGTGCAGGAGGGGACGTTGACGATGCACTCGGGCGCAGTACCTGCGATTCCACGCGCGGCTTCGACCTGTGGCTGCGTGCTGTCTTTGATATCGGTGACGACGTATTTGAAATAGTGGGGCACCTCGCTACCGAAAACTGAACGGATCGCCTGCAGTCCACCTTTGGAAAGCAGCTCCTTCGCCGGGTTGCCGAAACCGCCCGGTGTTGTGAATCCCTCGCATGGCAGCTCGAGGTTTTTGATCAGCTGGAGCGCGTAAGCGATGTAGTTGGTGATCTCGTC
>JBLHKE010000443.1:0-6616 GCA_047619485.1 Verrucomicrobiales bacterium
GGCGGCGCGATCGGGCATTGGGATGTGCTTTGGGGCTGCGAAGAAGGCTACTTGGCGTTCCGTTGGAGCGGGGTATCGGAAGCTGCTTTTTGGGGCGGGGGCGGAAGAGATCGGCGGGGTGACGCCGAATGGGGAAACGCGTTCGCGGCGTGGTTTCACGCAGAAGGAGATTGAGGCAGTGTGGAAGGCGGGCGGCAAGTTGACGTTGGCGCAGGTGCTGCGTTGCCGTGTCACCTATTTTACCGAAGGAATTGCACTCGGTGGACAACAGTTTCTAAGATCTTGGGGTGAGGGTAGTGATTCGATCCGTCGGACGGCAAAGAGTGTTGGCGGCGCGGACTTGGATGGTCTGATGTACCTTGGCTCAAAAAACGAAAATGCCATTCAGGCGCCGGGGTGACCTCTGGTATCGGGGACAACTGTGTAGGAGTTCTGGTAGGAGGCTGACACGCCTGAGTTATTGACGAGGCGGTATCTCAAGCTGACGTTTTCTTCGCGAAGTGGATCCTATATTTGAGTTCAAGAGGTGCTGGACACTGGAAAGGTTTTCGGATCGGCGATCATGCAGCCATTGCTCTGAGCTGATTTCGCCAGTCTCCGCGCCGTATTCGCGGGTCATCAGGATGGCCGATCCGCTCAAGGAAGTGTCGACACTGGGACGGTTACAACACGGTTGCGGTTCACAAGGGAGTCGCCCGGGCGGCATTCAGGCTGAAGCAGCTGTCTGCAGAGGAATACGCCCAAATCAAAGACATCTAGGGAACGTCCGGTTCCCGAGAGCCGGCCGGCCGTGATCTCAAACCGAAGGAGATCGCCGAACTTATCAAAGTGTGCTGCGACGATAAAGGCGCAGCAGGTGCCCACGACGCAGCGATGCTCTGTGTAGCAGCCCACACCGGTGCCAGACGTGCGGACATCGCCCTGATGGGAATGGATGATCTCGGCGAAGCTAACGATGGCACGGTGACGGTTCACGTGATCGGCAAGCGCAACAAGGAGCGGACTCTCTACCGGCATGGCGGAGTGGGTATTGCCACTGTAGCTGGGGTGCTCGGTCATGCAAACGTGCAGACTAAAACGCGCTACGATCGACGCGGTGAGTGAGCGAAGATCAGCGCTATTAAGTTGCTTGAAGTCCCTTTTCCTTCATAGCACCCACGGAGACCTACACATGTCAGTTCCAACAACAGTCCACGGGAGGTCAGCACTCACTCGACTCTCAGCGATCAATACACTGGCCTTCTTAATCCCTTCCGACAACCAGGCCTTCAATAATCGGCTCCACGAAGCCCACGAAACACGCAAAGCGGAGGCTCTAGACCACGCCCCGATCTCCGATCCCTTCAACGGCGTCTTCAAGCGCCCCACGCAAAAAGCAAATTTCTAGCAATAATCGAGCCTGCCGGAAATAGCTAGGAGCTGGCAGCTACGGGGCGCATCCCGCGACCAAGTCAGTGCCGTGATGACACGAAAAAACAGGGTCAACTGCCCTTGTCCCACTGGGGGTCACCCACGACGCGGTCGCGATAGTCATCGAGTTCGCGATCCATCAGGGCGTGATAGATAGGCTTCGCCCCGAGCCTCTCCGGGATGACGTAGGCGGTCAGGCAAGCAATCAGCAGCGGCAGCATCAGAGTGTGTTGCCCGGTCATCTCCACCACCAGCACGATCCCTGTCAACGGTGCCTGAACCGTCGCCGAGAACATGGCGGCCATCCCGACAACCGCGAAGATCCCTAGGCTCGGCATGTCGACCGGATACCACGGCGCAACCAAAAGCCCGACGGCGAGCCCCGCACAGGAACCGAGCACCAGCAGGGGTGCAAAGATGCCACCGGGCGCACCACTGGCATAGGATACCATCGTCAGCGCGAAGCGAATTACGAGGATCCCGAACAGCGGCCCGAGCAAGGTTGTGCCCGCCACCGCCGACTCGGTGAGGTGATGCCCGCTGCCAATCAGATCCGGCGAAACCAAGGAGGTCGCAGCGACCGCCAGCCCGGTGATCGCCGCGATGACGAATAGGTTACGCCCGGGTAGGATGCGGGGCATGAGATCGGTCGTGCGGATCAGCGATGCGTTGAACAGTGCTCCGAAGATCCCGGCGACGATCCCGACCAGGAGGAAGACCGGCAGTAGCCCGAGCGAGGGGATCGGGTAGTCCGGGATGTGGAAGACCGGCTCCTGCCCGAGCGCCAGGCGCGAGATGGTATCGGCGACCGCAGAGGCGAGTAGCGTCGCGAAGAAAATCCGCCGGTGGAAGGCGCGCTGGATTTCTTCTAACACAAACACAAGTCCAGCTAGCGGCGCATTGAAAGCGGCCGAGAGACCCGCCCCGGCGCCAGCCGCGATGAGGATGAAGCGTTCGTCACGCGTCATGCCGAAGAGCCGGCCGACAAGCTTGCCAGCCGCACCGCCCATCTGGATCGTCGGCCCCTCACGCCCGAGCGCCAGGCCGGCACCCATCACTAGAACACCCCCGACGAATTTGACGAGGATCACCGGCAACGGTTTGAGCCGCCGCATGTGCAGGAGGACAGCTTTGAGCTGCGGGATGCCCGAACCTCCGGCTGCGGGAGAAAATCTCCTTACCAGATAGATCGCGATGCCGGTGGCAACGGCGGCGATTACCCACAGCAGAAAAAATCCAGCCCAACCCGGACCGACGCTCTCCAGCAGCCGGATCCGCAGCCCCTCTGCCCCACGCAGCGACACGCGGAAGGCGACCGCAATCAATCCGGCGAGCACCCCGACCACCACCACACGCGGGAGCAGGCGCAAGCGCGAAGCCCGCGCCACGTACTCCAACTCGCTACGCCGCGCACTGCTCTCGGCAGTTAGGGGTTCTGGATCTTCGCTCAGGGCCATTAAGAATTAGGATCGCCACCTTGGGACTGGCCGGGCCCAATGACAAGCACTTGCATCCGTCTTGCACGATTGCCAGCCCGCACTAGGATGAACGCTCATGGCCAAACGCTCTACCACCCGCTCAAGACCTGTCAAGAAAGCAGCCCCATCACTCGATTTTGGCTCTGCTTGGGAATACGCCCCCGCCCCGGAAACCACGCCGGTGCCGTTGAAGAAACAATACGAGCTCTTCATTGGCGGGAAATTTGTCACCCCGAGCGGCGGCAAGTACTTTCGCTCCGTCAACCCGGCCACTGGCAAAGCCCACACGCGCATCGCCGAGGGCACCGCGAAGGATGTCGACAAGGCGGTCGCCGCCGCGCGCAAAGCGCTAACTGGCCCGTGGGGCAAACTCCCAGCAGCCGAACGCTCGAAATACCTGTTCCGCATCGCACGCATGATCCAGGAGCGGTCGCGCGAGCTGGCGATCCTCGAGACGATGGACGGCGGCAAGCCAATCAAGGAATCCCGTGACGTCGATCTCCCACTAGTAGCTGCGCATTTCTTCTACCACGCCGGGTGGGCGGATAAACTCGAATATGCATTCCCTGGCCGCGAGCCAAAACCCGTCGGTGTCTGTGGCCAGATCATCCCGTGGAATTTCCCGCTGATGATGGCCGCCTGGAAGATCGCCCCGGCGCTCGCCTGCGGCAACACAGTCGTGCTGAAACCCGCCGAGACCACCTCGGTCACCGCCATGCACCTCGCAGAGATTTTTCAGGAAGCAGGGCTCCCCGACGGTGTCGTCAACATCGTCACCGGTGCCGGTGCGACGGGTAGCGCCCTGGTCGATCACCCGGGCGTCGACAAAATCGCGTTCACTGGCTCGACCAAGGTCGGCAAAGCGATCGCCAAGGCCACCGCAGGCTCGCGCAAACGACTCACGCTGGAGCTCGGCGGCAAGGCGGCCAACATCATCATGGACGATGCGCCTCTCGACCAGGCGATCGAGGGAGTGATCAACGCGATCTATTTCAATCAGGGACACGTGTGCTGCGCCGGCTCCCGACTATTGGTGCAGGAATCGATCCACGACGAGGTGATCCGACGCCTCACCGACCGTATTCAGACACTGCGCGTCGGCGATCCGCTAGATAAAAACACCGACGTCGGCGCGATCAACTCGAAGGAACAACTCGGGCGCATCTGCGAACTCGTCGACTCTGGAGTCGCGGAAGGGGCCGGGCTTGTCCAGTCGAAATCCAAGCTGCCAAAGGACGGGTTCTGGTTCGCACCGAGCTTCTTCACGGGCGTCACCGCCAGCCACCGCATCGCGCGCGAGGAGATCTTCGGCCCAGTCCTCAGCGTGATGACTTTCCGCACCCCAGAGGAGGCGATCGAGCGCGCCAACAATACCTGCTACGGCCTAAGCGCCGGCATCTGGACGGACAAGGGATCGAAGATTTTCAAGATGGCCAACCAGTTGAAAGCCGGCGTCGTCTGGGCTAATACCTACAACAAATTCGACCCGACCAGCCCCTTCGGTGGTTACAAGGAATCCGGTTTCGGCCGCGAAGGCGGGTTGCAAGGCCTGCAGGCTTACCTCAGTATCTAACACTTCCCTAAAATGCACGTAGAAAAACTCAAATACACCATCTGGGCAGCGGATGTCCCGCGCGCGATCAAGTTCTACACCGACGTCTTCGGTGCAACCGTCGCCAAGCAGAACCCACACATCACCGAACTCGAAATCGCCGGTGGCCTGATATCAATCCACGGCGGCGGCGAAGGCAACAAGACCTGGACCGGGCTCACCTTCCAGATCGCCGATGTGGTCAAAGGTGCCGAAGCCGTCAAAGCAGCTGGCGGCGAGTGCCCGCGCGACCCGGAGCCGGAAGACGGTGAGCCACCGCACCTGGCAATGTGCATCGACCCCGAGGGCAACCAGATCATGCTCAGCCGGGCGCGGTCGTAATCACGGCAGCCCCACCGGTTTGCTGCCCGTAAGCTTGAGCCGGATCAGTTAGGCCGGAAGAAGATTCTACTCGCCAACGATGGGCCGAGTTCGCCAAATCCAGTCCCCATCTTCGCTAATACCTACCACTTCCTCAGCGGCCGGAAGTCTCCCCCCATCATCATCGCCATCGCTCCCAAAGGAGTAGATCAGAACTTCACCGTCCGGCTCCGCCCGATAAACAGGCTCTTTCCCGGTGACGGGATCGAGCGGCACCGCCGGCAGATATCGTGGCACTAGCTCAGAGAGCTTGCCAGGCAATCGCCCCTGCTTTAGCCGAAATCGCTCTGCCGCAATCGCGATCCGCGCATTGCCCAGCATGGCCTCTTGTCGAAGACTTAGACCACCGGTTAACTGGAAGGCTCTTAGCGAAGTCGCGTCCTCCTCCGAACCCGAAGCCGCAATCCTATCCCCAGCCTCCTCCAGGCGTTTCAACTTCACCAGATCGAGCAACAGCTGGCTCTTAGCTGTGTCGAAAAGGGCTTCATAAGTGACCCTGACGGACTCCTCCAGAGTCTCGTAGATCTCGGCCGGCGTCGGGGGATCCTCATCCGCATCGCCCACCAGCGTCACCTCATTCCATTCGACCTCGCCCTTCGCTACTCGCACTGACACGCGCTCCATGAACACGAGCTCAGACCTGATCGCCGTCTCGAAAAGCGCACTGAAATCGAACTTTGACAAGGACTCGTCAAACCGCCGCAACGAATCCTCATCCCACCGCTGCAATACGACCCCTTCACGGATGCATGCAATCGCCGTCTGGGCACTCGCCCCAGTCACGAGAAGCCCGATCGCGAATGGGTTGCTACGGTTGTGCAGAGAAACCTGTAGTAGCGTCATCACATCCCCAGCAGCCTCAGCCGACTCCCCCAACTGGATCCGACACAGTGCTCTTCCCGCCAGATTCCGACAAACGGCAGGGGGGAAAATAAAAGAACTCTCGCGAGGAAGGTTCTCCCACTCGAACGGGTACCTGCAGTGGCGCCGACTCGCGGCTTCAGACAACTCCCGAAACTCATCATCCCAAGTAGCCAGACCCAGCAGCAATTTCTTTGCCGAACCAGTCCGATCGAGCTGCGGATCATTCGCGACGGAGCCCAGATCAGCCAATTCAAAAGTGGCGAGGCGATTGAAAAACGGGAAGCGGCTAGGAAAACCGGGCAACGATGTAATTCCAATCTTCCCCAACCGGGTTGCTGAAGAATCCGCAGAGTTCGCCTCATCAAAAAGTTCGGCAACAATCGAGTGCTTCGCAAAATTCTCGATATCCGGCACCGGCGGAGGCGCCATTTCCTCCAGATCGAAAATAACCCCTTCAGCCTCGAGCTTGGCTTTCGTCACCAGCCATTTTTTCTCAGCCTCGTCGGCCTTTCCTGCCGGAGAACATCCAACCTCACAAAACAATACAAGAAGCCCTAAGAAGAAACGCATACTCTCCAGAATCATTCATTCGAACACAGTCAGCAAGCGCGAAACTGCAAGAACTTCACACCCAGATCCCCCCCCTCAGCAAAGCCACAGTCAAAGAAACCTACGATCCCGGTTTCGTGCGCTGCTCGCCGAAGTATTTCTCGCTGCGGTAGCGCAGCCACACTCGCAACACCTGTGGAACCTTCTCACGCTCCGGTTTGCTAAGCTGCTCGTAGAGGGCGATCGCCTTATCGCGCTCGCGGCGGCAGGCCTTGTTGCGATGCGCATCCCAGTGCCCGCGCGCCAGCCGGATCTGGCGGTTGACTTCCTTGATCAGAGCCGC
>JBLHKE010000444.1:0-6613 GCA_047619485.1 Verrucomicrobiales bacterium
CCAGAAAAACGCCGCGCTCGGGCGCGATGCCATCCGCCGAGCCAAACACTGCCATGATGCTCCCGTTGTTTAGCGTTCCCGCGTAGTTGTCCGAGATCACCCCCACCAGCAAATCCTCAAACCCATCACCATCGACATCGCCTACCGCCAACGAGTATCCCGCGTTGTCATTTCTGGAATTCCTGCCGCGCCCCACGTCCGTTTGATCGAAGGATTCCGAATCCGCCGGCAACAAGCCACTGCTCGAACCGTAGAACACCCCGACCATCCCGGCGCCCTGATCCGAATCGATGTCCTCGTAGGGAATCCCGACCGCTAGATCGTCGTTCCCATCTGAGTCAAAATCTCCAGCCGCCAAGGCCCAGCCGAATCGGTCGCCAGTCTCGCTCGTGCTGCCCTCCAACGAAGCCTGCGAGAAGACCTCCGAGGAGACCTCGGTGTTCGTCACCAGACCGGCACCCGATCCGAACAGCACCATCACCATCCCGATGTCGCTCACGTTCCCCCCATCTTCATACGGCACGCCGACCGCCACATCATCGTAGCCATCGCCATCGAAGTCTCCGACCGCCAGACTCCGCCCAAACCGGTCTCCGTCCTCGTTGAAGGCATCCGAGATCGATTCCTGGGAGATCACCTCAGTCCTGGCTGGCAAAAAGCCATCCCTTGATCCGAAGAACACCCCGATCATGCCCGTGTCGGTCACGTTGGGAAAATCCTCGAGCGGCACCCCGACGACGAGATCATCAAAGCCATCCCTGTTGAGATCCCCGCTCGCCACCGCCCAACCGAACAGATCGTTGCTCTCGTTGATCGATTCGAATAGCGACGTCTGCGAAAAGAACTCCGATTGCACCGGGTCGAGCCCCTGCGCGGAACCAAACAGCGCCATCACCGCGCCACAATCGGTGGCTGCGCCGAGGTTCTCATAAGGAACCCCGACCACGAGGTCGTCAAACCCATCCGCGTTGTAGTCGCCCGACGTGAGAGCAAAGCCGAACTGGTCAGCCGGCTCCGAGATCGAATTCTCCAGCATCCCCTGGACGATGATCTCGTAGCTGCCAGCATCCAATCCACTAGCCGAGCCATAAAAAACAAACACCGCCCCGGAGTCCGCCACCCCCTCAGCATTCATATTCGGTGCGCCGACCGCCATGTCATCGAAACCATCCCCATTGAAATCGCCCGTCGCCACCCCGGCACCAAAATGGTCAAAGCCCTGCGTTGTCTCCCCTGCGATCACCTCCTGCACCCACGTCGAATTTGGCGAGACGTCCTGGGCACTTGCCGCCACCGCAGACAAGAGCCACGCCCCGATCACGGAAGCGCACCCTAGGAATTTATTCGGCAGTAGACTCATCGCCGAAACCCTGTGCCAATCCGACCCAATCGCGAAGCGAAAAGTAGCCAAGAGTTCAATTGCTTGGCGCAGCCATCAACCCCCAAAAAAATCTGCGTCAATCTGCGGTCAATATCCGCTAAGAATCCGGCCATTGCTCTAGCCGTCACCTTTCAAATTTTTAGATCCAAACTCCCGCACGGTCAGCCGGGCGTTGCGATAATTGGCGGATCCAAGGAGTCCGGGGCGCCTTGATCAGTTAAGAGCCTCTATCCGGAATTGCCGAGAATGCACCGTCACTACGCGCCATCCGCCCCTAGCCGCTATTTCTTCTTCTTACCCTTCACATCTTCCTCAGCCTTCTCGATCTTCGGCGCGTCCTTGGTCTTCTTCCCCTTTGCCTTTGCCTCGCGCGCCTCCCGCATCGGGTTCGAGCCATCGCCTCCGCCGCGCTTTGCGTCGTCTTGCTTCAGGCGGATGCGCCCTTCGATCGCCCGCTCGGGCCAGCGGTCATTTAAGGCATCAGCGTCGGCCAGCTCGCGCAGCGGATCGATCCGCAGCTCAGCGATCTTGCGCTTCGCCACGATCAGTTTCGAAACCGATTTCGAATTCTGACGCCAGATTTCGGCAGGCACCCTCACCATTTCCTTGCTGCCGTCGTCGTATTTCACCTCGACCACGATCGGCATCACCAGCCCGCCGACGTTCTCGAATTCGACCACGTAGAAGTAGTCTCGCAGTTTCAGCAGTTGCTTCTCCTCCTTGCTCAGATCCTCCAGCATCTTCACGTATTCCTCGCGTTCCTTGGCGGTGACATCCAACTCATCGAACTCGTTGTAAAAATCCAGCAACTGCGGGAAGCGATCCACCCGCCGCGGCAAATGCGCCTTCTTGTTCTCGATGTCGATGCGGTCCTCACCATATTCCTCGCGCTCGCGCTTCAGTTTCCCCTTTTCGATATCCGGGTTGCGCGAATCGATCTGGAACATGCGAACCGCCCCGATCCCGATGTCGACGTGCTTGGTCGTGTAGAACCACCCGCGCCAGAACCAATCTAGGTCGACGCCCGAGGCGTCTTCCATCGAGCGGAAAAAATCTGCCGGGGTCGGGCGCTTAAACATCCACCGACGCGAGTAGGTTTTGAAGGCGAAGTCAAAGTTCTCACGCCCCATCACCGACTCGCGCAACACGTTGAGCGCCGCGGAAGGTTTGCCGTAGGCGTTGGCGCCGAACTGCTTGATCGATTCAGAGTTCGTCATGATCGGCACCGTCCCGCGACCGGACATGTAACCAGTGATCTTGCTCGGGCGCGCGCGCCCCTCGTATTTTTCCTGCCACTCCTGCTCCGCGAGGAACTGCACAAAACTGTTCAAGCCCTCGTCCATCCATGTCCACTGGCGCTCGTCCGAGTTGACGATCATCGGGAACCAGTTGTGCCCGACCTCGTGGATCACCACGCCGATCAGCGCGTGCTTGGTCCGCTTCGAATACGTCCCATCCTCCTCTGGCCGCGGCCCGTTGAAGCAGATCATTGGATACTCCATGCCGAAAGCAGGACCATTCACCGAGATCGCCACCGGGTAGGGATAATCGAAGGTAAACTTCGAAAACACCTCGACCGTGTGCACCACCGCTTGGGTAGAATACTTGCTCCATAGTGGCTCGGCCTCGGTCGGATAATAAGACATCGCCCACACTGGCTCGCCCGTCTGCTGCTTCATCTGCTGCGCATCCCAGATGAACTTGCGCGAAGATGCCCAGGCGAAATCGCGGACATTTTTGGCTTCGAACACCCAAGTTTTCTCCTCTTTCGAACGCGACTTCTCATTCGCCTTGGCCTCCTCCGGCGTGATGATGAACATCGGTTTCTCAACATCCTCGGCCTGCGTCAATCGCTCCTGTTGGGGATCGCTCAGAACCTCATCCGGGTTCTGCAAAACGCCAGTCGCCGCGACCACGTGATCCGCCGGCACCGTGATCGCCACCCTGTAGTCACCAAACTCCAAGGTGAACTCCCCGCGGCCGAGGAATTGCTTGTGCTGCCAGCCAGCGTAATCCGTGTATGCCGCCATGCGCGGGAACCACTGGGCGATCTCGTAGATGTAATTTTTGTCCTCCTCGAAGTATTCGTAACCACCGCGCGCGCGAATCTTCTTCGCGTCCACAATGTTGTAGCCCCAGCGAACCTGGAAGTTGGTCATCCCACCCGGCAGCAACGGCTCGGGAAGCTCGATGCGCATCATCGTCCCGACGATCGTGTGCGCGAGTTCATTGCCGTCCGCATCGGCGACGGCGTCGATCCGGTAACCGTGCTTCGACTCATCGACCGACAGAATTCCCTCGATCTGACGGAAGCTTGCCCCCTCATTCAACTTTGGAGCCTCCTGGATTGCATGGTAGTCCGAGTGCTTGCTGAAGCGATTCTGATCCAACTGCACCCAGAGATACTCGAGACGGTCAGGTGAATGATTGTGATAGGTCACCGTGCCTTCGCCGCGGATGCGCTGCTTCTTGTCATCCAGCGAAACTGCGATGTCGTAATCGGCGCGCTGTTGCCAGTAATTCGCTCCAGGTGCGCCTGAAGCGGTGCGCGCTGCGTTTGCCGTCGGCAACAGTTCCTCCAACTGCCGAAACGGATCCTCCTCATATGTGGGCGGAACCGCCCCAAGCGAGCAGGCAAAAGCGACAGAGGCGAATAGCGAAGTTATTTTAAAAATAGTCATCAGTTTGGTCTGAAATCCTAATAATTACGGTTTTTACAAGTGAAAGTCAATCGATCACAGCACGTGTTGGCGCAACGGTTTGGAGAACCACGAAGGCATACGAATGAAGAGGGCTTCGACTCTGTTTTAAGATTCGTGCTCATCGGTGTCCATTCGTGGTTAGAGATTATTGCATCCCCATCTCTGAGTTGAATCGCGGCTCTGATCGTTCGTACACGCCCAAAAAATCCCCGCTATTGAATCCGCGCAAAATGGGGCTTCCTTCAGGGCTTCACCGAACCCATGCCTACCCGTCTCCTCTTTGCCGTCATCGCCTTTGCCATCGCCGCCCTCGTCCCACTGACCTGCCTGGCCGAGACCGAGGCCTCGAACGGCTTCTGCATGATCGAGCCAACCGAGGCGGCGCTGCCGGAATACAGTTCGACCTTCGGCGACAAAACCTACTACTTCTGTTGCTCGGAGTGCGTCGAGATGTTCAATGCCGATCCGACGAAGTACATCGACATCACCGAGTTTGATTCGACCGGGAACAATCGCACACCGTTCCAACAGTGGTTCGACAAGATCTGGAACACCGGCGCTTTCACCCCTGGTTTGTGGTTCGGTGGTGGCGCGCTTTTGATCATGCTTCTAGCACGGCTCGCCATCCGCAAGTCACGCCCGTTGCTCGGAACGAAGGCCTTCGCCATTGTGATTGGTCTCGCGCTCGCCGGCGAAGCCTTCTCAGCCCACTACCTACGCCTCCAAGAAAACCGCGCTGACCTGGAAAAAGATCTGATCCACGAAGTCCATGCGTCGACCTTCGCCGAGTATGGCTATCCCCCGATCCCGGCCCGGCCGAAAATCCCAGCGCGCCTCGAGGCGACGTTCTACCGCGGCAACGACGAGCGCAGCAGCCAACTGTGGAACCGCGGGTTCTACCGCACCACCGATTTCAAGCTCGATCTCTGCGATGCTGACGGCAAGACGATCACCTACGGTGATGAGCTCAAACCGACCGAACAGTTCTTCCGTATCCGCGTGATCCGTGCGCCCGGGACACCCGACTTTTTCTGGACGCCCAAGCGCATGAAAAACATCTTCGCGAGCCGTTCGCCCGACAAACTCCTCGGCCGCGGCAACACCCCGGTGCCAGACGCCGTGCCCATGAAGGTGGTGCGCCCGCTATGGGAATGGGAGATGCTCTACCCCCTCGAACCTTTCGTAAAAACCTCTGCTGACGGTCGGCTCAAAGGAATCATCTACCACTGTGAGAAACGCTTTGATCACAAAGAAGTTCAGATGGGTTCGCGCTTCCACTATGCGTTTCAGTTCGACCTGCGCACCGCGGGCGGCAAGCTGGCCGACAACTCCGATCTGTGGATGGGAGCGACCTACCGCAACCGCTCCCTGCGCATCTGGGAGATCCCGCAGGAGGAATGGTTGAGCACCGAACCGATCCCGATGATCGAAGGTGAAAACCTGACAACCGACCCCAAGCTGCTCGGCATTGAGGGGCACGTGTTGGATAAGAACTGAGAATTCAAATGCTCGAGCGTTCGGCCGATCGGGGCAGAGAACAGGCTTGACACCAAATGGTCAATTTCAAACGCATCAACCATGCGTTTCCTCATCTCTATCTCTGCCGCCTTCTTGCTCCCCCTCTGCCCGGCGAACGCCCTCGAACTCCTCAGTTATTGGAATTTCGACAACCAGACAGAGAACCAGAGCAAGCAAGGCAACGACGCCGCGCTAACGAATGGAGCTGTGATCTAGCCTGACGCTCAGGGCTTCAGCGGCAACGCTGGCGACCACGCGCTCGAACTTGGTGCTTCAGGAAACGCGGCGCACGCCGCCGGCAACAAGCAGATCTACATCGATGGCGTCCTCCAGGGCGAGCAGACTAGCGGTGACGCCATCCCGCTGATCAACATCGACGGCGGCATCACGATCGGGGCCAGCAACGGCTTCGGCGCCAGCCTCGCAGGCAGCATCGACGAGTTCGCGGTCTTCAGCCTACCGCTGAGCGAAAAGCAAATCACCCGCCTCGCCTCTGGGACTCCCGCTTCGGAAATCCTGCAGCCTGCGACTCCATTTGTGATCACGGCGCTCAGTATCGGCGAGGACGGGCGGGTTACCGTCACCTTCAACGCTAGGCCAAACCAGAACTACGCAGTCGAGGTTACCCGCGATTTCAAGTTCTGGGAAGAATTGAGCGACAACGAGAGCTCCGATACGGGCAGCGTCACCTACAAGGATAATATCACTGTCCCAAGTGCAGCGAGGCTCCATTACCGCGCCGTCGAGCGCTAATTTCTAAGAAACCGCTACAAACGCTTTTCACAGTCATCCCATAGCCACCTTTTCTCGGGTGGCTGGATCTGGTTTTGTAGGGGTTTCGGCTCGGTTCTGCGGTTCGTTTTTTCAACTTTCAGCCGTCATGCTCATTTCGTGGGCTCTTGCTCCCTAGTGTCTCAAGGGCTTGTTCGGAAATAAGTTGGTCAATAGCTGGGCAGGCATTGAGCTTACCACCAAGGCAGAGTTTGCTTTGTGTAGTGAACGACTCGGAGGG
>JBLHKE010000445.1:0-6594 GCA_047619485.1 Verrucomicrobiales bacterium
GTAGCGAACTTTGAGGAAGAGATCGAATTGTTTCCCCAGCGGGTCTCGGCCGCACAGCTTCTCAAAGCTCCGCCCACACTGGACGATCACAAGATCGGCATCTAGCGCAACATGGAACGGGAAAGCCTTTTCAAACTGGTTTTGACTGATACCAATCATGTCTCCACTAGGCTCTCTCCTTCCAATCTACGACAAACTCCCGGTCGCCTGCACCTTCAGTGATCGCATCTGTCGTTACAAGAGTGCAGGTAGCAGGTGTTCGGAACATTTTCCCCAAGCCCTGAATTATTCCTACGACGAAATTTTCCAGCCCCTCCCGGTGAGAGGAATAGTGAAGCAGTAGTGATTTCTCCTTAATTTGCGAAATCTTGAAAGAAGGAGGTTTTAGATTTGGAAACAGGAGTGAGACACGGGCATGAAAGTTTGGCAAATTTTGGAGGAATTCCGGTAACGACTCCCCTCCTGCACGTATTAGTTCCCCATAGTTGTTCTGAGCAGTCTCTAGGATCCAGTATTCCCCAAATAGGATCAGGATCTCGCCCGCATCCTTCTCAAGGACTTCCGACGCGGCACCGACTAAATCGTAGGTGAGGCTATCTGGATAGCCCTCATTCGAGACGAACGCGACCTCCGTAACCCCTGCTTTGTCTTTGATATTATACCAAGTTTCTTCGCCTCCTTGGGAACAGACGAATTCTTCGATAGCTTTATTAACTAGTCCGTACATCAGATTACAGTTTTGAAATTTTCTGGTTTTTGATGAAAATTATAGATATTCCACCATAAGGGTAGAAAGATCTCCTACCGGAGTCATGGCTTACGCATCACATTCCTGACCGAGAAGTTTCTGTAAATACTCAGGATTCTCACTTCGTTACTATTAACCATGAGGATTAACAATTAATCTCGCACCGCCACTCACGACAACTAAACCTAATACTCAGTTAAAACTCATTGCTTGTTAGCGAGTTAACCTAAGCATGCTCTAATTCTTCAGAAATGTTTGTGCCTAGTCGCTCATTCTCATTCCGAAATACGTTCTAAAAAGAGCATACATATAGAATTACCAGAGTCCAGTTGAAACTCATTGGCTATCAATTGGTTGGAATGGTCATTTTATGACTCCTCCAAAATGTTTATCACAAGCGATTCATTCGTAAGTATATATGTGAGAGATACCTACACTTAGGGCCTGTCAGTAAATAACTCCTACAATCGGGTGTGAATGAAAACGGTGGACACCGGAAGACAGTTCCTTATTGAAATTATAACCTGTGCTTTTAATTCCATGCGTATGGTTGGTAGGCATGAACAACCAAGACGCTCCCGACCCCCAGCCGACCCGCAACCTCCCGGTCACCGAATCGGAGTCCAAGATGCTCGAACTCCTGCGTACCAACCCGCTGCTGGCCAGGCAAATCAGATCACTCGTGGGCCGCTTCGGGGAGGAAGTCGCTGGCGGCCTCGACGCGAACCAAGCGGAGGTGATGGCCATCGAAGAGGTCGGGCAGCTGGGCAAAACCATACTCGAGCAGTGGGCCGAGAACACCCACCAGGAAGAGATCACCAGGGTGAAGCAGGGCGATCCATCACTCACTAACAATGGTAAAAAAAACTCCGCTGGTACACCACCTTCGGACGGGTCTCGATAGACGAACAGGTGCTGAGAATGGGGCGGCGGGGCGCAACCATACGGGTGTTCAAAGAGTTGGCGAACATCGGTTGCCACAGCTGCTCACTGCCGCTTCAGCGGCGCATCGCCGACTTCTGCTCCGAGCGCAGCGGGCGGGCATCGGTCGCCGCCCTGGCCGAACACTACTCGATCGAGGTGCCGCTCTACACCGTCGGCGCGGTGACCCGCAACGTGGCCAAGGAGGCGTATGTGTTCAACCTGGAGCGCCCGCCCGGAAAGGAGCCGGCGGCGGTCCAGGTCACCGAGCTGGACGGATCGATGCTGCCGACCGTCGAGTTCAAGGGGGCCGCGGAAGTATCGGATCCTGCGCAGAAGGCCGACAAGCGCAAGCGCCGAACCTGCCAGTGGAAGGAGATCCGCGTCTGCTCGACACACGACACGATGCTCGCCGACGCCAGGTACGGGACCTGCTTTGGTGGAGTGTTAGAGACCGGGCTGATGATGGCGGCGACCTGCGCGCAATCCGGCATGGATCCGACGACACGCATCCACGGCGTGGGCGATGGGGCGGCCTGGATCGCCGAGCAGTACGAGGAGCGGTTCGGCACCCAGGGAAGCTACCTGCTCGACTTCTACCACGTGTGCGAATACCTGGGCGAGGCGGCCTCGAGTTGCCCGGGCGGGGGCACGCCAGCCGAGAAGAAGAGGTGGATGGAGAAGCAGAAGAAGCGGCTTAAAGAAAACAGATACCAGGAAGTGATCGACGAGCTGGAGAGCAATCAGGAGGCGGAGGAAGTGGCCGAAAAGGAAGCGCCAGTGCGCCGCTGCTGGCGTTACTTGAACAACCGGAAAGACCAGCTCGACTACCAGGGTGCGATCGATGCGGAGCTGCCAATAGGCTCGGGGGAGGTCGAGAGCACCCACCGGCACCTGCTCCAGCAGCGGCTGAAAATCCCGGGAGTGTGGTGGAAGAAAGAGACCGCAGCCGACATGGCCCAGCTCCGGGTGATGCGCGCGAACAAAGAGTGGGGAACCTTCTGGCAGGAGAAAGCAGCCTGACCACCGATTTCATTCACACCTCCTACAATCTGCTGGTTATTTTGGCCATCACCCGCGTTAGCTTCCAACTCAAATAGCCCGCTATCATCGCTGAAATCTGCCTTGGTGCTGGCTAAAATTCCTGCGCATCTTTGTATGACTTATTTCCTGACAACCCCTTAGCATTTGTAGGATCGAATTTAGACTTTCATTTCACTTGCTGAAAAAGCCCTCAGGGGCTCCAAGCTTGATGGACGTGATATCAAAATGGTGGTCGGTGCTTGCGAGGGACTGAGGAACATCGCGGAGAGTGTTCGTTGAAGAAGCGACAGTTCGCTGCGTCGCAGGATGCCAGAGCATCTACTGAAACTTCTCGGTCAGGAATGTGATGCGTAAACCCTGCTACCGGAGTCCGTGCCGTTTCATTTTGTTGTAGATCGACTTTTCCGAGATTCCGAGACGCCTAGCTGCCTCGGCCTTGTTGTTGCCACAACTGAGCAGCGTCACCTCTATGGCGGCCTGTTCTATATCTTGTAAGGTGGCGTTCCCGGATGCAATTGCAGTGGAAGGTTTGTCAAAATCAAAGCTGTTCAATTCCGACGGTAGATCGCTGATCTGGATGATTCCGTCTTCGCAAAACGCTGAAGCACGTTCGAGGGCGTTTTCGAACTGCCTTACGTTGCCTGGCCAATCGTAGCCGAGTAGGACTTCCATGGCATCGGGAGAGATCGCCGTCACTTCCATTCCACGATCCGATGCGATGCGTTTAAGGAAGTGCTCAGCAAGTTCTTGAAGATCTTCCCGCCGCTCGCGTAGCGGAGGGAGATGGAGAGTGATGACATTCAGTCGATAGTAAAGGTCTTCGCGAAATGCTTTTTTCTCCATCAGTGAGGTGAGATCCGCGTTGGTGGCGGCGATGACACGGATGTCTGCTTTGAGGGTTTCAGCACCTCCGACCCGCTGGAACTCGTGCTCCTGAAGAGCGGTGAGAAGTTTCGGTTGGAGGTCGATCGGCATCTCTCCGATCTCGTCGAGGAATAGTGTGCCCTTGTCAGCAATCTCAAACTTGCCAAGACGTTGCTGGTAAGCACCGGTAAACGAACCCTTCTCGTGACCGAACAGTTCAGACTCGAGTAATTCCCTTGGCATGGCAGGACAGCTAACCGCAACAAATGAACCCTCGTGGCGCGCACTCGACTCATGCACAAGCTTGGCGAGCAGGCTCTTCCCGACACCACTCTCTCCGGTGATCAGCACAGTGGTGTCGATCTTGGAGACGCGTTCGACGTCCTCCATGAGCTGACGAGTTACCTGGGAGTTGCCGATGAATCGCGTACGGGATCGCGGAAACCCAACCGCCTCGCGCAACAGTCGGTTCTCAGATTTCAGCTCGTTGGTAGAAAGCGCATGGGTCAGAGTGGCGAGCAGTTCGTCGAGACAGAACGGCTTGCGCATGTAATCGACAGCCCCTTCCTTCATGGCGGTCACTGCGTCTTCGAGCTCTCCCTTCGCGGATAGGATGACGACGCTGATGTCAGGGTGACTCTCCCGGATGACCTTCAAGCAATCAATCCCCGACACGTGTGGCATCTGGAGGTCGAGCAGAGCAATGCAGAACTCTTCTCCATGATTCTTAATCATCTCCATAGTCTCCTTTCCGTCGCAAGCGGTCACCGGAGTCAGACCTATCTTCGGTACATGACGAGAAAGCAGATTAGTAATGGCCTCGTCATCATCTGCGATCAGCACTTTCCGCAAATTCTTCTTACGCATAGGAGGGGGAGGATTAGGATTAGGATTAGGAGGATCTTCATCCCATTTCCAAACCCTGCAAGTTTTACCGTCTAACAAAGGCTCAGCACGGAAAAAATTACCGACTTTGGGAGTGTCGAAGTTGATCCCAGCTCGCTAAATTATTTCCATAAATAACACAACTCATTAACGTTAAACATATTGTAACAACAATTTCCAGGCACTAAAGCGTGCTTGGCACGGTTTGTGCACAGAACTACGACAGTAGGGCTTCGACCCTTACGCCTTATGACCGAGCACACAACAGAACAACAACTCACTGGATCTGCGTCTGGAGCGCATAGCGCCTATCTCACCCGAACCGTCCAACCCTTAGTTTTATCACTCCCGGGAAAATTTTCACACATCCCCATGGCACTAAAACAAGCGATCAAGACAACTCCTGTCATCGGTAAAGCAATCCGATCCGTTTACCTTGGCATCCGCCGACGCCGCTTCAATAGTTCAAACGACTACTGGAAATCGAGCTATGTGAACGGCGGACACTCGATCTCAGGAACTTACAGCAAGTTCACTAGATTCAAGGCGGAGGTATTGAACAAATTCGTTCGCGATCGGGGACTTGCATCTGTTGCCGAATTTGGATGTGGGGACGGGAACCAGCTACGTCTAGCTGAGTACCCGAGCTATGTGGGTTTCGACATCAGCGGTTCGGCCCTACAGATCTGCCGGGACACCTTTGCAGACGACCTGACCAAGGCCTTCCGGTTGGTTTGTGAAGGGATCACCTATCCTGCAGACCTAGTCCTGTCACTTGATGTGATCTATCACCTTGTCGAAGACGAAGCGTTTGAGGCACACATGACTGTGCTATTCGAGAACTCGAAGCGCTACGTCGGAATCTACTCCAGCAACAACGATGAGCAGGAAGAACTCCAACCGCCCCACGTACGGCACAGGAAATTTTCCACGTGGATCGCGAAACACGCTCCAGACTACCAACTCATAGATCACATCCCGAACCCTCTTCCCTATGACGGTCATGCCGATGAAACGTCGTTTGCTGACTTTTTCTTCTACGAGAAGAAATCGGTGTGAGAGGATTACCACTTTTTATTGTTGTTATGCTAGTCCCCCCCCTGGGCACGGAGTTTCGATTAGCTCCGGCGCCTGGGGGAGGATCCAATAACTGACGGCAAAAATTTCAGTTCAGCTTGAGACATTACCGAACTTATTACACGTCGTGTAGCCAGTCTCCGCATGAGGTCAAATAATCCATGCTTTGGGAACCGCGATCCCGGTCGAAGTCGCAGCGAAGGCACCGGTGGTAAAATTTTGGAATTCGTTGATAAAAAATAGAAAGGTCGTCGATCTTCTTCGGGGACATATGCACGCACAATCGCTGCGAGCTGGAACTGACTAATAAGCAGTGAACCGAGCAAGGTGGCATTGTCTTCGCCAATCCGCCCACGTGAGAGATTTGTGATGAAGAGCTGCCAAGGGCGAACGACGAAGTTCATGGGGTCTGATATCGGAAATGGGTCGGATTTTCGAGGATTTTCGAGGATTTTCGACTGGGAGAACAGGATCATACGGGGGACTAATCAGCTGAGAACGTCGACCTGGTGCCGTCGTTTGGCGCTGAATCCGCAGCGATTTGGGTTTCGGCCGAGTTTTTTTGACCTTACGGGCTCAGTTGGCCACAGCGGTTTGTAAGCGCGATCACCTAACGATTACCCTGTCTATCCTTCTTTCAGCAAACGCTGACCGATCGCCCAACACAACGCGCCGAAACTCATTCCTGAACCACAGGCCAGAGACGAAGCAGCCCAACCGACGGAGCAGCGAGCACTTCCCCCAGCTCAAGTGTTCTGTCCCATGAACCGCTGCTGGCAATAACCAGATTCTTGTTTGCGTCCACCACCGCGACCTCGTATCTCGTCGGCCCCTGCCATGGCAAGTTCGCCGTGGTGAGCTTGATCGATCTGTCCTGGCACCCAGTATTGCCCAACAGGACACGCAGCTCGGTCTTCTCGAGGTTCAGACCAGCGAGTGCCGTGAATTCGGCCGTCGTAGTAACCGCGACGCGATGCGGGCATTCAAGGAGCCGCCGAAAGGCTAGGAGCGAGTAGAATGGTTTGTGAGCCACCCCTTCCGTGTTGAACACGCCG
>JBLHKE010000446.1:0-6588 GCA_047619485.1 Verrucomicrobiales bacterium
AAAACGGTCTCGGGCCGTGGATGAAGCCGGTCTGGGACTTCAAACCTTACGGCGGCTGCGGCAAGATGCTCAGCGAGCCAGTCACGCCCCTCGGCGACGTGGCCGACGACATGGCTTTCGTGCACAATGTGGTTGGCACGAGCGGTGTGCACAGCCAGGCGACTTACCTGCAGGCGACCGGCTTCGACCGGCCCGGCTTCCCCGGGATGGGTTGTTGGGTGAGTTATGGCATGGGAAGTATGAACGACAACTTGCCGACCTTCGTGGTGCTGCCCGACCACCGCGGCTTCGGATCGAACGGGCCGAAGAACTGGGGCTCGGCCTTCCTGCCCGCCGAACACCAGGGCACAATCATCCGGCCCGGAACGCCCAACCCGATCGTCGACCTGCGCCCACCGGGGAGCGCGAAGTACATCACGCCCGCGGCCGACGCCGACGGGCTGTCGCTGCTGTCGAAATTCAACGGCGCGCACGCGGCTGCGGCCGGACGAGGGGGCGACTCCAGGCTCGAGGCGCGCATCAAGTCCTACGAACTCGCCGCGAAGATGCAGCTGGCGGCACCCGAGGCGCTCGATATTTCCAAGGAGCCGCAATACATCAGAGACATGTACGGCCTCAAACCTGAGGGTACATCTTGGGCGAAGGATATCAACCGCGTGGAAGAAGCAAACCATTTCGGGCGCAAATGCCTGACCGCACGGCGCCTGTTGGAACGCGGCGTACGTTTCGTGCAGGTCTGGTCTGGTTGCGATAACAATTTCCCTCGCCGCAACTGGGACAGCCACGAGGATATCGAGCGTGACCACGGCCCGCTATCGAACGGGATGGCGATCGGCGCCTCGGCGTTGATCAAGGATCTCAAGCAACGCGGGATGCTCGACGATACGATCATCCTGTGGACCACCGAGTTCGGCCGCATGCCGTCGACCCAGGGCAGTAAGGGTCGCGATCACAACCCCTTCGTGTTCACCAACTGGCTCGCCGGCGGCGGGATCAAAGGCGGCGTCACCCACGGCGAGAGCGACCAGTGGGGCTACAAGCCGCTCGATCGTGACAATCCGACCGAGGTCTACGATATCCACGCCACAGTGCTGCACCTGCTCGGCATCGATCACGAGCGCCTCACTTTCCGCAAGGACAGCATCGACCGGCGCCTGACCAACGTACACGGCAGGCTGATTCCGGAGATCATCGCCTAGCTCGGGCGTGATTGGTACGGGGGTGGTCAAGCCTCCCGTGCCCCTGCGAACGGTGCTCATACCGCCCGCGTAGTGTCCAGAAACTCGAATCGTCGATATTTCATGCGGATTCCCGGTAGTAGTAGCGCAGCAGTCCACCCAACCTCTGCCGACATTGCACCTCACCCGCGCCCTCAGAACTGAAGTCCGGCTCGATGATCTTGTTACCCCGTAAGGTCAAAATACTCGGACGACGGACAGGTGCTTTGAAATCAGTATAGATGGTGGGACACACATTCCGCACCATTTTGAACAGTCTTGCAATTTAATTCAGGAGTGGATTTTGTTGCTGGAATACGGGTCAGGACGAAATTTTTGTATAGATTAATGTTAGTGTCGCAAATCCGCCACTCGCAACACCAGCGCTATCGCGGATCGACTCGCCGCAAGCTCCGCACCACCCCGCCGCCACCAGCCGCCGCCCATGACCTCACACAACGGCAGTCATGCCAGTGTCCTGCGGGTGCCCGCCTGCCGTCGGCGCTAGACATGACTACGATTTGTGAAGTGATCGAGACAGCAAAAAGCCCTTCTTCCCATCGAACCCCCTCCATCATCTGCTCCGCCCCCCATGAAGCCGACGCAAGAAATCAAAGTTCCTAGCAGTTGTTACGTCCGATCCGTCGATTTCTGAGTATGAGTTAACCGTCCAAGTTCCTGAGGATCTTTCCGCTCGATGTTTTTTGAGAGGCGCGGCTCTCAGAAACATTTGGCGACCATAGCCTCTGTTTTGGAGTGTGCGGTGGCGGGATATAAATCACCAAGCGGTAACAGGGAGATTCAAAACTCCGCGTTTTTTCTGATCCGAGAATAGTCTATCTAAGCTCGGATGCTTTGGAGAGACCTGATCATTTTCTTCACAGTTTCCGGATCATGGCAACGAGCGACATGATGCCGACCGCGAGGCCGACGACGAGCAAGGCGATCCGAAGGTGCCACTCGATCTGCTCTTGGAAGGTAAGCGCTCCCCACAGCACCCGCTCCCAGGCGGGCCATAGAGGTGATACACAGTCATAGATGATCTCTATGACCGAATCCGAGGGGGCGGTGGTCCGCTCCGACCGTCGCGGGCGCATGCTGGTGAGCCCCTAACAACGCGAAGCCCTGCTTGACGAGTTCGAGCGCAGCGGTCTGAGCGGGATGGCCTTCTGCAAGTTCCACGGGTTGGTCTATTCAACCTTTGCCTCGTGGCGAAAGAGGCGGCGAGAGCGGCCGGGGGCCCGCTCGCCGGCCTTCGCGGAGGTCGTAGTCGGGGAAGACATAGCGAGCAAGCGCAGCGCGGGTCCTTGCACCCCGTAGGGTGATTGCTAGGAACTTTGATTTCGGGCGCCGGGTTCATGGGGCGGGCGGTGCGGAGGATGGAGAGGGGGGCGATGTTCGTCACGGTGAGGAAGCGGCTATAGCTCCCTACTTTGGAGACAACCAATCAAGACGAACCAGGAACGTGTCCATCTCTGCGAGGGTGAGATCATAGTGCTTGCCGCCATCGCGGCCATGATTGAAGAAGCCGTGCCCTTGGCCCTCGTAGGTCACGATCTTGCATTGGTTACCTGCTTCCGCTGATACCTTCCGATACAGTTCAGCTCCTTCCAGAAGCCCGTCCGCCGTCCCGAAGAACATGATGCACGGCGACTGCTTCTTCGACGCGTAGGTAAGGGGAATAGTCTTCTCAGCCGGTCCGTGGGTACGGTTGCTTTTCACAGGTTTGCCATTGCGTCCCATAAACGGGTTGAACAAGATCATCGCGTTTGGCTTTGCGCTCACCTTCAGATCGTCGGAAGCGGCATCGAAATCTTCAATCACCGCCGTACAGGCGGCGAGATGACCACCCGCCGAACCACCACCGGAGGCAATCCGATCAGGATCGACACCGAACTCCTGCGCATGCGCCCGGACCCAGCGTATCGCTGACTTCGCGTCTTCGATGCAGTCCTCCACCTTCACCTCATGGCGCGAGGACACCCGGTATTCAACCGTGATCGCCACCATCCCTCGGGACGCAAGATGCTTGCAGTGATGCTCAAACTGCACGGGACTCCCCGACGCCCAACCACCACCAAAGAAAAACACGATCGCCGGAGTCTTCGCATCAGCTTTGTGCCCGGCTGGCCTGTAGACGTAGAGCGGCAATTCCACCTCTGCGGCCTTCTTGTAGATGTGCCGATCACCACCTTCCGGCACCAGTACAGCCTTCTTCTCCCCTCGACCCCGCTTGCCCGCATTCTTCTCCTTGAACGCTTGAGCCTCGGCCAGCGTCAGCACCCCATCTTTGTCCGCATCGGCTGCAGGAAACCGCTCCAGCGCCTTCTTCAGCCGGGGATCGTCTGTCGACGTCTGCGCCTGCAAGGAAAGCGCCAGCGCCATGGACAATAGTATCAATAGAATGCTCTTCATTGCTCAATAAACACGGATTTGGATGAATCGTTGCGGAAAAACTGCCCGACTGAACACAGTCCGTTCGGTCAGCGGCCTCGTTCTCTACTTCAGTTTCGGTGAGTCACGGTCTTGGTCAATCGGCGTCCGGACAGGCATCTCAGCGCTCACTTTCTCCAACCCATCGTTGAGTTTGCCTTCCAAACGCCCGGCCAGCTCGGGCGATTCAATTGCTTCCGGGATAGGGCCGCCCGACCCGCAGGCCGGACGAGCGCGATTGACGCATCCGCTTCCTCAGGGTTGTGGGTTCTGTTTGCGGTTTGCGAGCGCCCTCCCCGCTTCTCAGGGCTTTGGCTGGCGCCAAGGAACTTTGATTTGCGGCGTCGGGTTCATGGTAAGCGTCGTTGTATCGACATGGTTGACCTAGCCCATGTTTAACACCCTATTTTGAAACCCCCTATTTTATAGGGTTTGCGGATGCGATTTTATTCCAATGGCACTACATTTCCTGATTTCTATTCAGATCGTCATCTTTTTAATCCCGCCGGGATTCTTTTCTAGTCCGAGTACTTCGTAGACGTTTTTCAATGCTTCTTCCGGCGCTGTCGATTTGCGCACGTGCATCGTCCGCCCGTCTTTTTGCTGGAAGGTGACGGTGACGCGCTGCTGGGTTTCGAGGACCTCGCGCAGCGTTTTCCAGCTCTCGTTCGTCCCGCGCTCTTTGAGTTTGCGGCGGATGGTCTGCACGGCCTGGTAGGCGAGGACGGTGATGAAGAGATGGCCGTCGCAGCGGTCCTCTTTGTGATGGTAGACGGGGCGCAGTCCGAGCTCGCTTTTCAGGCTCCGGAATACGGCTTCGAGATCGGTGAGCATGGTGTAGGTGCGCCAGAGTTTTTCGTCGGCCCAACCTGTCTGATTGCACCTCAAGGTGTAGACGCCGGGGTGGCTGTGCTTGCTGTTTTGCACGGGTTCGAAACTCCACCGGATGGCGGTGACAGTGTCTTGTTTGTCGTCGAGGTCTAGTTCGATCCGGTAGTGCTGGCCGACTCTCTGGTAGCGTTGTTTTAAACGGCCCAGGCGCTCGTTGATCTTGTCTCGTTTTTTGGTGCAGTGTGGTTTTGTTAGACCTGCTGCTAGCTTCCCGAGTTCCGCTTCGAACTTCTGCCGGAAGCTCTCGTTGATCGCGCTGTCTTTCTCGGCGCGCTGCTCGGAGTGGCAGCGGAGTTTTATCTCGTCGTCGCTGTTCCCCGGGTCGCGCTGGAGCCAGATCTGATGGCCTGTGGCTGACTCGATGCTGCTGGCTTTCTCGCGGTCGAACTCGCGTTTCCTCTCGCGGCTGACGGCGAGGTATTTGTAGCCTTCTCCGGCTAGCCACTGGAGGTTCTCTTCGCTGGCGATGCCTGCATCCATGATGATGAGGGCCCCTTTGGGCGCGCCTAGTGTTTTGAGTATTTCCTCCAGGGTGCCGGCTTCGGAGACGTTGCCCTCGAAGGTTTCCGAGTGGCGGACGAAGCCGCTGGCGTCGAGGGCGAGGCCGAGGGTGACTAGCGGGCAGTCGCTGCGTTTCTCTTTGGATCGCCCGCGTTTGGCTTTTGGATTGGCGTCGGCTCCCCCTTCAAAATAGGTGTTTGTCAGGTCGTAGAGGGTGATGGTCGGGGTGAAGCCGAAGAGGCTCTGGGCGTTTTCGAACAGGCGCTCCTCGATGAGTGATTTGTGTTTGAGCAGGAGGTCGGAGGCGCGGTAGAGCTGCATGGCGGGCATGGCTTGGAAATCGAACGCGAGCAGCTCCCCGAGCGCGCTCTTGTCTTGCAGCCAGCGGTGGGTGGCGAGCTCGCTGGCGGGTGCACACATGCGGCCGATGATGTTGCCGAGCGCGGCTGATTTCTGGCGACCGTTGAGGCCGGCCGCGTCGAGGATGCCGGGCAGCCCGAGTTCGTTGAGGGCCTCGAGCGACGCGTGTTCGGCGCCGACTGATCGCGGCTTGATGAGTCCGATCGAATTGACATCGATCTCTTGGAAATCTTTCGTCTGTGGCGGTTCGGATGCCGGGGTGCTGCCGGCCCTGAGGGCGAGGATCTGGGCGTAGATGTGTTGGGCTTTTTGCTCGACGGATTTATCGAGGGGGAAGAGAGGGTTCTCGCCGTCGAGGATCTGGTCGATGCGGGAGCAGAGGTCGGGCCAGAGTTCGCGGGGGATATCGAAGTTGCGACCGAGGTTGAGCACGGTGCGCTGGGAGACTCTTTCGCCGACGCGTCTGGATTCGACGAGCCGGTAGGTGAAATAGGCTTTGCCGGATGCGGAAGCGTTGGTTTTGGTCTGGCGGATGAACATCGCTGACCAATAAAACAGGGGAAACCCGGGAGTCAAATATTATAAACTTCTTATGGCACTACAAACGCGTTTTTGGCGATGTATTGAAATTATAATTGGTTGATGGTGAACGATTAATGAATTCTTGAAGGCACGAAAATAGTGTGAAATACCCGAAAATGAGCCGATTTTTCCGGCAAATGTCAAAGATGGGCTGGGTGAGTTCCATCCCATCACCGTAGCTGTCGTAGTCCGAATCATTGTCGAGCGGGTCGGTCTCGCCGGGATCGACCATGCCGTTCGTGTTCGCATCCTCTTCGGCATCTAACAACCCGTCATTGTCATCGTCGCTGTCGCAGACATCGCCCTCACCATCCAGATCAGTGTCCGTCTGCAAGGGATTGTGAACGGCGGGGCAATTGTCGATGGCGTCGTCGATCCCATCGCCATCGGCGTCCGCCGCGGCGGCGGCGATCGTCATGCCAATACCCAGCACTCCGGCCAGTAGCCCGAGCCGCGAAAGGGAGAGCTTGTCAGTCCTTAGTGAAGGTGAACGGCTTATTACTCCCATCCCCAAGATCAGCATAGAAATCAATACCAGTCAATATTGTACCAAAAAAGCATGGAACCTGATTCCGTGAGCTAGTTGCGTGCGCTCGAACTCTTG
>JBLHKE010000447.1:0-6586 GCA_047619485.1 Verrucomicrobiales bacterium
GCAGAGAAAATTCCCGCTGGCGAGGCGATAAACGCTAAGCTATCTGGTGATAGTGGGCGCTTTAGCAACGAAGACAGCGGGGATTTTATCAAGCTCCAGCCCGCATGAGGTTTTCGGAGGTGCCCTCAAGGACGCATCTCCCGATCAGGATTCATCTGGAGTATGTCGCTGAAAATCCATGGCACTGTGGAGAACCCGCACCAGCTGAAGGACGTCCATTTCTATTCGAAATAGAATCACGTGCTTGCCTTGAGAGGCTAACTGACAGCCGGGAAATAGATCATCCCTCGATCGCCAGCGCTGTGGATCAGCAAGCAGTTCTTCAAACCGACTCCACAACTCGTGGAGATATCTGTCCTCCTGTTTTTCGCCCCAAGTTTCCAATGTATAGGCTCGAATAGACCGAAGATCAGCCAGGGCTGCATCGGTTAAATCAAGCTCCATTATCCTACAGGTTTCCGGTTTTTCCCACGGACGAGACTCTTGAACTCGTCCTTTGAACTTACGCGAGTTACCTCACCTGCGTCGAGCTGGGCAAAACCAATGGCGGCTTCCCTCTTCAACCAATCATTCTCCTGCTCTTGTTTGAGCGTCATCCTCAAAGCTTCCCGAATCACCTCACTTGCGTTATTGTAAAGACCGGATTCTACCTTTTGCTTAACAGCAGATTCCAACTCCGGGGTCAGAGAAATATTCATTGCCAAAATTGGCTCAAATGACAAAGATTGTCAATCTTTGTCATTAACTCCAAGCTCGTTAAGCGAGGCTGTGCACGATATCAGTTTTTCACAAAATGCTTGCTGCCTCCCCTCCCGATCCAAATCGAAAGCCGCGGATCACCAAATTCTGGGACACCTTTCTTGATATCGTGAGTCGTTCTCTACGAGATCGAGTTCTGTCGAAGGTCGCAACGTTCGCGGCGGGGATCATCGTGATGAGCGTTAGTGCTCTCGCGGTCGATGACGAGTCGATCCCGCTGTTCGAACGCTATTGCTTCGATTGCCATGATCCCGAAACGAAGAAGGGCGATCTCGATCTGATCGGGTTGTTGGACCAGGCCGACTTCGACGGCTCACTCGTGTTCGAGAACCTCATCACGGGGAAGATGCCCCCGGCTAATAAGAAGCAACCTACGCCTGAGGAAAAACGAGCTCTTCTGAACTGGTTAGCGCAAGGACAAATCGAAAGCGCACCGATCTCGTTCCGCAGAATCAGCCGGCATGAGTTCGTTCATTCTGTCAACGATCTGCTGGGAACCAATTTGGACTTGGCGAACACGATCCCGGAGGATCGCGGCACCAACGATTTTGATTCGGATCGGAGGATCAAGTTGAGTCGGGAGATGCTAGGCGCCTATTTCAGCGTGGCGGATGAGATGCTCGAGGCTGCCTTTCCGGAAGAAGGTTTTCCTCAAGAACGGAGCTGGGTGACGAACAAGATCAAAGACAGTCACGAGACTTATAACATCTATCTCCGCCCTTATCGGGAAGGGCTTCTGTTTTCATGGACGCGGGCGAACAACGGCAACAGCTACTCGTTCTTCTACGACAACTTTGATCCCCCGGTTTCGGGATGGTACGAACTGACCTTCGATGCGATGAAGGTGGGAGAGTTTGAAGAAGACGTCAGCCTGCAGGTTCATGCGGGGAAATATTACTATGCCGATGACCGTCCCCAGCCGCAGCGCTTGCTGGACGTGATCTCGCTGGGCAACCGGGAAGTGAAGTCCCACACCATTCGCGCCTTCCTCCATCCGGGGGAGAATGTCTCGATCCATTGCTATTCGAAGCACACCTTTCGTAAGCAAGCCCCTCAACAGGGGGCATACGTCAAGCAACTGAAAGTCCGCGGCCCAGTGTCTGACCAGTGGCCGCCATCTTCCTTCCGCAGAGTCTTCGGCGATCTATCAGTCAGTGCTCCGCCTCGAGAAGTCGTCCGCAGCTCGGGGTTACAAACCAAGCTGCAGAAAATCGGCGGAAGCCTATCCGTCAGCAGTTTTCAGAAAGGCATGGAGAAGGAGAAAATGGAGGATGGTTCCAACCGCACGTTCTGGCACACGCGGTTTCAACCGACCGTGGCCAAAGCTCCTCACTTTGTCGTTTTGGAGAATCCACGCGGAGTGGAGATCGAGGGATTGTCCTATGCAACCTGGTCGGGGGGCAATGGCAACGGACAGGTTAAAGCCTATGCTGTCCATCTCTCGGACGACGGCAAGTCCTGGGGCGATCCCATCGCGAAGGGCGAACTCGAAGTCAGGTTGGCGAACGAACAACCCATCCTGTTCCCGAAAAAAACCACCCGGCGGTTCATCAAGTTTCTGGTGACCGATGCAGTCTCGCTGGACGGCAAGTCGATCGCATCCATCGGCAAACTGGACATCCTCACTTCCTTGGAGAAAGAGGATTCTTCGAGAACGAGGGTCACGGTTTCCTCAAACTCGTCCGAAGATTTGAAAGGCGTCATCCGGCAATTTTCCGAGAAGGCCTTCTCGTCGAAGCTGAGCGAGGAGGAACTGGAACCCTACTCTAGCGTTGGCCTCGTGAGTTTGAAGGCGCATGGCGACTTCATCCAGGCTACCAAAGCGGCGCTCAAGGCGATTATCTGTTCGCCGCGATTTCTCATGGCGCCCGGGGAGCATGCGAACGCATCGTATTCAACTGCGGCCGATCTCGCTCGGGTTCTCTGGCTTTCGGTTCCCGACGAAGAACTCCTACGCCACTCAAGATCCGGACAGCTCTCCGGCGCGACGCTACGCACTCAGATCGACCGGATGCTCAGCGAGGAAATGAATCAACGCATGGTCGATTCCTTCTGTGACCAATGGTTGAACCTGAGGTCGTTGAACAAGGTGACGCCATCGCTCAAACTCTATCCCAGATTCGATGATCTCTTAAACCATTACCTACCGATCGAAACCCACGCCTACCTCAATCATTTGATCGAGGAGAACTTACCCGTGGGGTATTTGATCGACTCCGATTTCTCGTTCCTCAACCAACGGCTGGCGCAGCACTATGGAATCGGGGGGATTGTCGGCCAGGCAATGCGCAAGGTGTCGTTTCCTCCGGAGGTGCCACGCGGAGGGCTGCTGACGATGGCGAGTGTGCTGAAGGTAACCACGGACGGATACGATACTTCGCCCATCTTGCGCGGGGCATGGATTTCAAAGAACATCGTCGGCACGCCACTCTCTCCACCACCGGAAAACGTCAAGGCAATCGAGCCCGAACATGGTGAAGGAGCCACCACTCTCCGGGAACAGATCGAGCTGCACAAGAGCAGCAAAATTTGTTACGCCTGCCACAAGAGCATCGATCCCTACGGATTCGCCCTTGAGAGCTTTGATGCCACTGGCCAGTGGCGCGAGGAATATCGTGTTAAGCAGCCACACAATGGAACCTTCCAATATCGTCTGCAGGGTTACTACAAGATGGGGGGAGAAGTAGATGCCTCTGGTGAGATCGACCGGAACAAATTCGATGACGTGTTCGGGCTCAAGAAACTACTCCTGACCGACCACCGCAAGATCGCCTACAACTTTGCGAAGAAGTTTTTCGAATACGCCAACGGTTATAAGCCAAACCTGAAACAGCGCCTCGACCTACTTGATCTTATTGAGGAGAATCCTCAGGATTGTCGAATCAGGGATTTGATCACGGAGGTGCTGGTCTATTCACTCGCCCGAGAACAGAAATGAGAAATCACAGTAGAAGAGAAATTCTGAAGTTTGGAGCCGCCCTGCCGCTGGCGATCCAATCGCTCGACTTGCGCGCCGTGGCAAAGCCAAAGCCCTCGGCGCCACCCAAGCGGGTCATGTTCATCTGCAATTCTTTGGGATTCTACGCACCCGAGTTCTTCCCTACGACGCGGGGGGATCTATCCAGTTCGGGGTATCTCAAGGGAATGGAGACGCAGGAGAAGATGACGGTCTTCCAAAACCTCTTCCACCCGGGCATGGACACGAGTAACCACGACTCGGAAAAATCCTTCCTGACCGGAGCCCCAAGTCCCGAAGCGACCAATTTCATCAACTCAATCTCCCTGGATCAAGTCCTCGCCCGGCAGATGGGAGGTGACACCCGTTTTGCCTCCCTACCGCTAAGCATCTACGATCGTGGCTGGGGATCCTCATGGAATCGTCGGGGAGTTGCGATCCCTCCCTTGTACGACGAGGCAAAAATCTTCGACAGGCTCTTCGGTGAGGAAGACCTGAGCGCCAAACGCCGCCAGATCCGCAACGATCAACAAGTTGTTCAGTCTCTGCAGCGCGACATCGAGCAGTTGATAAAGCCGGTTGGCAACACCTCTAAGATCGACTCTTACCGAACCGTGATATCCGAGCTCGAGAAGCAACTCGTGCATGAAGAATTCTGGCTCACGACCAAGAAGCCGGAGGTGCCCAACACGTTGAGCGATGATCGGGAGTTCGCGTTCTCCACCAAAATTAGAAATCTGCTCGAATTGTCGAAGCTGGCCTTTCAAACCGATTCGACACGGGTGATTACCTTCTCTTTGGACTGGATCTATGGGGCGATCAACGTCCCCGGAGCAAGCGGTGGCTGGCACACGCTTTCCCATCATGGCGGCCAGCCAGCGGCGCTCGCCAAGCTCGGTCGAATCGAGATGGATATCGTCAAACATCTCAACCAGTTCCTTGCTGACCTAGATCAGATCCCGGAGGGAGATGGCACATTGCTCGACCATACGACGGTGGTCATCGGCAGTAATTTTGGAGATTCCTCCAATCATACCTGCAGCAACCTCCCCACCATCGTGGCGGGTGGCGGCTACGCGCATCAGGCGCATACCATCCTCGAGAAACCGACGCCGCTCTGTGACCTGTACCTCGAATTGCTACACAAACATGATGTCGATCTTGGCAGTTTTGGGAGCAGCGAAAAGGTGCATGACCTGTTGGGAGGTTGAGCTTCCCATTGCCCCGAATAGGTGCCCCATCGGAGGAGATCAAAGTAGCGGAACATTGGGCAATGTCTTTCGGGGAATGTGCAGCCACGTAGCGTAGGCTTCAGCCTGCGTTGGTGACGGCATTCCCATTCGCATATGGCCAGTGTTTGCGCCGACACACTAGAGCGTCTTCGGATTCCGTTCGGGCACTGGCCATGAGAAAACGGGAATGTGCTGGCGGTCGCAGGCTGAAACCTACGCTGCGGCGCTTCGCTTTGCTTTCCCTAAAGGCATTGAGGCTAGGGGTAGAGTGGGCGATGGTATAATGGCGAGGGCTTTCCTCCCGACCATTCCCACCCCCACTGCTTCCAATGCTTCCAATGCTTTTAATGCCCCCGCGGTTATTTCCTCTACGCGGCGCTCTCGCTGCCGCGATCTTGCTGATTGTCGCCCCACCGCTATCCCTGGCTGGTGATGGGGCGTCGGCACCGCCTTGCGTGGTGATCAATGAGGTGCACTACGACGCCGACCCTAAGACCGAGCTGGCGGAATTCGTCGAATTGCTGAACGCGGGTGACGAGAACGTGGATCTGTCGGGGTGGACGCTGGAGGGGGCGGGCAACTTCACTTTCCCTAGTGGTACCAGTCTGGCGGCTGGTGAGTATCTGGTCGTCGCCGAAGACACCGCCACCATGCTGTCGAAATTCGCGGTGAGCACGCCGCACCAGTATCCCGGGAAGTTGAACAACGACGGCGACGACTTGCGACTCAGTGACGCGGCTGGCGGGCTGATCGACCGGGTCGATTACAGTGCTGGTTTCCCTTGGCCGACCACCGCTCGTGGCGAGGGGCCGTCGATGGAGTTAATGAACCCGTCCCTCGACAACGACCTTGGTGGCTCGTGGCGTAGTGCCAGCGTGGGTTACAGCGGCCCTGCCCTGACTTTCGTCGCTCCAGCTGATGCTGCCTGGCACTACCGCAAAGGAACCTCGGCGCCCGCTGTCGATGGTTCAGGCAAGCAGTGGTTCGACAACGGATACGACGAGGCTGCGGACGGCGAGTGGCTAGTCGGCCAGACACCGATCGGTCGCGGTGACGGCGATGACAACACGGTGCTCAGCGATATACAAAACAGTTACATCAGTGTTTTCCTGCGCCACCAGTTCACCGTCGATCCCGGCGGCGACCTCCCTGGTTCCCTGCTGCTGCGCGCCTACTATGACGACGGCTGCGTGGTCTACATCAATGGCCGCGAGGTCGAGCGCTTCTCACTAGCAGCGGGCGCGATCCCATTCCCGCCAACGGACGATTTCGCAAGCTCCCATGAGGCTAGAGATTGGGAGGAAAGCGTGCTCACCGGTAGCGCCGCCTACCTGCAACCCGGCACCAACACCATCGCCGTGCAGGTGATCAATGCGAGCATCGGCAGCAGCGACCTGTCGATCGACATCGAGCTGAAAACCCCGCCCGTCAGCAACGCCCCGGGTGTTCCGTCCCCGGGGGCTCCAAACTCGGTGTTCACCCTGCGCCCGCCACCGCAAGTGCGCCAGGTCGACCATGCCCCAGAGCAGCCGAGCGCCGGTCAGGCGGTCACCATCAGCGCCAAGGTCACGGACCCCGAAGGCGTCGCGGGCATCACTCTCGCCTATCAGATTGTCGACCCCGGTGCCTACATCCGCCA
>JBLHKE010000448.1:0-6586 GCA_047619485.1 Verrucomicrobiales bacterium
CGCTCGAGGGAGGGACGCACAATCCGATGGCACCGCCAATGGAGTTTTTGCAGCGCGCATTCTTGCCGCTGGTGCAGCGCATGGGCGGAGAGGCTAAACTGTCTCTTGTGCGTCCGGGGTTCGCGCCGGCTGGGGGAGGCAAGGTCGAGATCTCAATCTCGGCGTGTGCTGGCTTGAAGCCGATCGAGCTTCTAGACCGTGGGGCTGAAGTCTCGCGTGGCGTGGAATGCGTATCAGCGCATGTAAAGGCGTCGGTAGCGCGGCGTGAGATCGCCGAATTGCTCCACGGGCTAGGCTGGGATGAAGGCTGCGCGGAAGTCATCGACATGTCGGATTCGTCAGGCCCTGGAAACCTTCTCGTCGCAGAGATTGCCTTTGAAAACGTCGTCGAGCGAGTCACGGCGTTTGGCGCCTTTGGCAAGCGGGCGAAGCAGGTGGCGCTAGAGGTGACTAAGGGGATCAAGGACTACCTCGGCAGCGGTGCGGTGGTCGGGCGACGTTTGGGCGATCAGTTACTTCTCCCGATGGCGCTGGCCGGTGGAGGTAGTTTTTTGACCATGGGCGTGTCGAACCACTTACGAACCAATGCGGCGGTGATCCGGGAGTTCCTCGATGTCGAGATCGATCTAGAAGAGCGCGATAGGGGCGTCTGCCAAGTTTCGATCCGCAGTTGAGTGGCTACGTGGATTGCCTCTGGCCGAAGATCGACGATCCGACCCTGACGATGGTCGAACCCTCTTCGATCGCGACCTCGTAGTCGCCGCTCATTCCCATCGAGAGTTCTGGTAAGGCAGCGTCGTTCGCCTCAGCAAGTTCGGCTTGGAGCGCCGCGACTTCCCGGAAGGCTCCGCGGGAGTCCTCCGGCTTGTCGACGGCTGGCGGGATCGCCATGAGGCCGACGACGTGGATGTGTGGCAATGTCAGGAGTTCGCCGATCTCGCTGCGGAGATCGTCGGGGGAGAAGCCGTGCTTGCTCTCCTCGCTGGCGATGTTGACTTGGAGAAAAACCCGCGGGTGAAGTCCGAGATCGCCGGCGATCTGATCGACCCGTCTTGCCAGGCTGTTCGAGTCGATGCTATGGAGTGTTGGGAACAGCGGAAGGATCTTGCGCACCTTGTTTTTCTGAATGTGGCCGATGAAATGCCAATCGAGATCGGCAGGTAGCTTCGGGAGTTTTTCCTCCGCTTCCTGGATGCGGCTCTCGCCGAACAGTTTGTTTCCGCAATCGACAACCTCTTGGATGGTGTCGGAAGGCCAGCGTTTACTCACGACCAAGAGTGATGCTGAGCCTGCGGGCCTACCCGCGCGGGCACAGGCACAGGCGATCTTCTTAGATACTTCTTCGTAGTTTTGGCGGAAGTTTGGCATGTCTGTGTATTCAATCTTGACTCGCTAGTGTGTCAAAGTTAAGGAAGGGTTATTCACCTTTTAAATAAATTTAATGCAAGTAGAAACACTAAAAGTCTATTCTGATCTTATTGATACTGCGAGTTTTTCGCTTGCGGCTAAGCGTAACGGCATCACCCAGAGCGCCGTTAGCCAGCAGATCCGTGCACTCGAGACGAAGTTCGAAGCCGTGTTGATCGAGCGCGGAAAAAAAAACTTTTCCATGACGCCGGAGGGCAAGGTGTTCCTCGATGCGTCTAAAGAGATCCTCGAACTCTACAATGGCATCCAGGATCGTTTCCACGAGTTGCAGAACAAGGTCGCAGGCACCCTGCGTGTTGCGACAGTCTTCAGCCTCGGCCTGCACGAACTCCCGCCATTCGTGAAGGAATATCGGCGCCTCTACCCGAGTGTGGACCTCAAGATCGACTACATCCGCTCGAGCCAGGTCTACACGGAGGTGATCGAGGGCAATGCCGACTTGGGGATCGTCGCCTATCCCACCAAGCGCAAGGGGGTGACGATCGAGGAGTTCGCACAGGACAAGATGGTGGTGATCTGTCCGCCGGGTCACCCGTTGACGAAGCGCAAGACCGCGCGATTCGAGGACTTGGCGGATCAGAAATTTGTCTCGTTTGAGCCTGACCTTCCGACCCGCAAGGCGCTCGACAAGGCATTGAAAAGCGCCGGCGTCATCGTCCAGCGCGAGATGGAGTTCGACAACATCGAGACCGTCAAGCGTGCGGTGGAAATCGAAAACGGCATCTCGATCGTCCCTTCGCGCTCGGTCGAGAACGAGGTGAAAAGCGGCCGCTTGGTCTCAGTCGAGATCCGCTCCGATGACATGATGCGCCCGCTCGGCCTAGTGCAGAAGCGCACCCGCGCGACTTCGCCCGCCATGCGTGAGTTCATCGCGCTGCTCAAGAAGCGCTAGTAGTTCAACTCCTCCAACTCGGGTAGGACGAACTGGCCGTCTTTGCGGATCAGCTTGCCATCGAAGTGAATCTCACCGCCGCCGTAATCGGGACGCTGGATGTTGACCATGTCCCAGTGGACCTGCGAGCGGTTGGTGTTGTCGGCGACGCCTTCGTAGGCTTGGCCTGGGGTAAAGTGGAAGCTGCCGGCGATCTTCTCGTCGAACAGGATGTCGCGCATAGGCTCCATGATCTTGGGATTGAAGGCGATGGCAAACTCGCCGATGTAGCGTGCGCCCTCGTCACTATCGAGGATCTTGTTGAGCGCTTCGGTGTTGTTCGCGGTGGCCTCGACGATCTTTCCCGCCTCGAATTTTAGCCGGATGTTGTCGAAGGCGATGCCCTGGTAGAGGGTTGGCGCGTTGTAGCTGATGACGCCCTCGACGCTGTCCTTGACCGGGGCGCTGAAGCACTCGCCATCGGGGATGTTGTGGGTGCCGCTGCAGGCGATCGCTGCGAGCCCCTCCATGCTGAACTTCAGGTCGGTGCCCTCACCAATGATGTGCACCTGGTTGGTCGCGGTCATGAGTGTTTCGAGTTTCTTCAACGATGGTTCGAGTGCGCCGTAGTCTAGCAGGCAGACGTCGAAGTAGAAATTCTCGAACGCCTCGGTGCTCATCTGTGCCTGTTGCGCCATGGATGCGTTTGGCCAGCGCAGCACGCACCAACGAGTTTTGCCGACCCGGTGGTTCTGGACCGGGCGGAGTTTTTCCATCGCCAGCGCCATCTTGTCATCCGGGACGTCCGACGACTCGGTGATGTTGTGCGAGCCTCGCACGGCGATGTAGCAGTCCATCTTCTTCATCTGGGCGAGGCCGAGCTCGGCCTGGATGTCGTATTGGGCCTCAGTGCCGTCCATCAGGATCTCACGGGTGATGCGGGCGTTGTTGAGGTTGACGAAGGCGGTGGCACCAGCGGCGCGCACGGCACGAATGAGGGCGATCGGCACCGCCTCGGGGACATCGAAGGCATCGATCAGGACTTTTTCGCCGGATTTGACGCTGGTGGAGTAGTTGACGAGTTGGTTGGCGAGTTGGTCGATTCGTGGGTCGTGCATGCCCATCCCTAATGCGGGAGGGGCAGGTTTTACAACTCAGAATTGAGTGAATCTCCGGTTGAGAGGAGTCGATTTGAAGGCAGGGTGCGGAGATGTTCGATTCGAAACCTACCAGAGTTAGCTCAGCCGAAGAAGTGGCGGTGCTGCGTGATGCGCTAGAGGCTGAGGGCAAGCGGCTGGTGTTTACCAACGGTTGTTTTGACCTGTTGCATGTCGGGCATGTCCGCTATCTGCGCGAGGCACGGGCGCTCGGCGATGCCCTTGTGTTGGCTCTCAATTCGGATGCATCAGTGCGCAATCTGAAGGGTCAGGGGCGGCCGCTGAACACGGCTGAAGATCGGGCTGAAGTGCTGCTCGGTTTGGAGTCAGTCGATCGTGTGGTCGTGTTTGAGGGCGATCGGGCGACCGGCGTGATCGGGGCGATCCGGCCACACATCTACGCGAAGGGGGGCGACTATACGCCCGAGTCGTTGAACGTTGAAGAGAGGGGCGCGCTCGACGCCGTCGGGGCGCAAATTGCGATCCTGTCACTGGTCGATGGGAAGTCGACGACCGCGACGCTTGCAAAAATGAAGCCAACGGATCGCAAGCCACGGATCGCGGTTTTGGGTTCGGGTAAGGGATCGAATCTCAAAGCGATTTTGGAGGCGGAGGTGAATGGTGCGCTGGGTGCCGAGGTCGTCCTAGTCATCTCGGACGAGGCGGGCTCAGGAGTTCTTGAGCTGGCCGGCGGGCGTGGGGTGTTTGTTGATCCTGGTGATCACCCGCGACGGTTTGGGCCAGCCGCGCAGAAAGAAGTGCGCGATCGCATGCTCGCGGCGGGTGTCGATCTCGTGGTCTTGGCGGGATTCATGCGTTTGTTGAAAGAGGAGGTGTTGGAAGCTTTCGAAGGGCGAATCGTCAATATTCACCCGTCATTGCTTCCGAAATATAAGGGCGTGGAAGCATGGAAGCAGGCGCTGGAGGCTGGGGATTCGGAGGCAGGATGCTCCGTGCACTACGTCTGTGCGGAGGTGGATGCCGGTGAGATCATCGCCCAGGGGAAGGTGCCGATTTTGGACGGGGATACTGCCGAGGATTTGCACGAGCGCATCCAGGAAGTGGAGCGGGTACTGTTCCCGGCGACGATTGCAAAGCTGTTGGCTACTCGCTAGCCGCCACCGCCTGTTTGAGTCTCTCTATGTTGGCATTCATCGTCGCGAGATAGTCCTGCTCTCCCTCCATTTCTACCGGTGAGAAGACGATGCTCTTCAACGCGTGTGTCTTTTCTAACAATGATACAATCATCTCGCGTGGTTCGGCTTCCCAAAGGATGATCTTGGCTGGGTGATCGGCGCCAATCGCGTCTTTGGCGGGCATCGTTTCGGGGTCGAGATCCAAGCTGGTCACCTTCCATCCATAGCGCCTAGCGAGGTAATTGTAGGCGGGGTGCGAGGCGAGCAACGGAGCCTGGAGGTTGAGATCTTTGAAGGCCTGGTCGAGGGCGTCTAGGTCGGTGACTAGCGACTTGAAGTTCGCCTCGAAGTCGGCGGCATGTGCCGGCCATTTTTTCGCAAACGCCTGATGGATCGCAGCCGCTTGAACTTTGGCATGGTTAGGATCTAGCCAGGTGTGGCCGTCGATGCCGCTGTGGGTGTGATCTTCCCCGTCTTTGCCGTGCTTGTGCGTGGTCTCACCTTCAAACTCGATGAAGTCCTGCTCGAAGGACTTGGCGGTGTCGACGATCCGATTTTCCGGGAGGCTGGCGGTGGCGGTCCACTTTTCGAAATCGGCCCCGTTGATGATGATGAGGTCGGCAGCTTGGTATCGTTGCAGGGCAGCGCTGTCGGGTCGCCAGAAGATCGGATCCGCTCCGGCTGGAACCGGGCACTCGACCGTCAGGTGTTCGCCGGCGATGCGTTCTGCAAAGTATTGGGTCGGGTAGAAGGTGGTGAGAACGGTCTTGCTGTCGCCCCGCGGCGCATGAGTTTGTGTGCTCGGTTTTTCGCAGGCGCTGAGAATTGCGGTGGCGATCGCGAATAAGAAAAAAGTGCGCATGATGGGAGTAAAATAGAGGAACGGTTGGCTTTCAAGCGGCAGTTGCGCTAGGAGGGACGCACGTCTTTGACGATCGAACTCGCCGGAGACAACGTTGTGCTCCTGCCGGAGCGGGGACTTTTCTGGGCGCGTGAGTCGGTGTTGATGATCGCTGACTGGCATGTCGGCATGTCGGCATGTCGGCATGTCGGCATGTCGGCATGTCGGCATGGCTGCGGGCGGCGTGGCGGCGTGGCGGCGTGGCGGATTGTGCGCGGCGTGTTTTTGGTTTGGAGACCGCTGTGGCATCCTCCTAGCGGTCGGTGGTTTTACTGGCGGAAAAGTAATCTCGCCAGCGAATGGGAACCGGGTCTACGCGATTGGTGACGGTTGTGTGCTGCAGGTGCCGCTCAGGCTTTGATGTCCTTCATCGCCCGCCGAACCCGCTTCAGTAGCGCCGGTTGGCGTTCGAGTTCAGCGGTGAGGCTGATGATGGCCGCGAGGGTCTCCGGGCTGGTGTGGTGCTCCATGCCTTCGACATCTTCGTAGATGGTGGCGTCGTCGAGTCCGAAGAGTTCGAGGAAGTTGGTTAACTTCTCGTGGCGGCGGATGATAGCTAGGGCGATGCGCTCACCGTCGGCCGTCAGCACGACGCCTCGGTATTTTTCGTAGTGCACCAGCCCGTCCGCATCGAGCCGCTGAATCATGTTGGTGACGCTGGCTTGGGCGAGGCCGAGGTTCTTGGCGACATCGACCACCCGTGCGTATCCCTTTTCCTCGATGAGGTTGTGGATCTGCTCGAGGTAGTCCTCCTGCGCTCGGGAACCTTGGGGGGCGCTCTGTCTGAGGGCTGGCATGCCTTACAGTGCATCCTAAAGAGGTTTTGTCAGCAAAATTATGTTATGGTGGGAAATGAAAGTTAGGTTAGCCTATACTTATAGGTTGACGGTCTCACCAGATTCCGCTCTCTTGATGTATGATTCATAAATTCACGTTCCACCTCGGCTGCGGTCTTTCCGCGCTCGGGCTCTGCCTTGGTCTGGTGCTGAGCTCTTGTGGCGGAGGTGACGGTCAGGCCGGTGACGGCAGGCTCTTTGTCGTGGCGACGACTGGGATGGTCGGCGACATGGTACAGGCCATTGGTGGTGATGAG
>JBLHKE010000449.1:0-6569 GCA_047619485.1 Verrucomicrobiales bacterium
TACCGGGCAGCCAGAGCCAGCGCCTAGGGTGTGGATTTAACGACGCTTACCGTTTTTCGGCGAGGGTGCGCCTTATCTACATGCCATTCCGTCCTGACACCTAATTCTAGCCGGTGGGATTCTAGGCGACAGCCTGTTTGAACTATCGCCTATTTCGTCTCTAGCAGGCGTTGCTGGTAGACTTCGCGTGCGTGCTGATAGTCAGCTTTCGCTTGATCCATCTCGTCTACATCGATGAATCGCTCTTTCTGCTCCCAGCACTGATCGACCGATTTCAGGCACCACTCGACGCTCTCCTTGGAGGCGCGGACAGGGGCATTGCCGACCATGACCCAGATCGGATTGGTATGGGAGGATCCGAGGATGCGCAGTGCGACCCAGCTGCTCTTTTTGATATCGATCCCGGCGGTGAAATCAGTGAGGGAGCCATCGGCGGTGATCTCAGTGCGGCTGACGGGGAAACCGTTGACGATGATTTCGACCGGAACCTTGCGGCTGGCACCCATCCGAGCGCGTTCAATGTGCCAGTATGGCTTCTGATTGTAGTCGCCGATCCGGAAGGCGCGCACTGGGTTCAGTATGGCTCCAATCTGGGCGGAGATTTTAACTCTGCCCGGCGCCGCGAGTTTCACTGTGCTGTCCTTGGTGCCGAGTTCGATGTCGTCGATGGTAAAATCGATCAGATGGCTGCGGCCATCGCCGGTGTAGTTGCGACCGGCTTGAATGCCTTGGCACCACTTGTCGTAGGTGAGCTCGCCGTCGACCTTCACGTAGGAGCGGCCGAGCCCGACGCGCTCGCCATAGATGCAGGGAAAATCGGTCTCTCCGCTGATTCGCGTCCTGAAGCCGGCGTTGAGCGTGTGGTACCAGATGTTGAGTTCGGCGTGGATGGGGGTGTCGCAGGTCGAGATGAAATCGACCGCGGGCACGTGTTTTCCGTTGGGACCGGGGACGGTGTGGGTGACATCAACGATGTATTCGTTGGCACCGATTCCATCGAATGGTGGGATCTCGTAGTTGGGGATTTCATGGCTCTTGGTGATGAGGCCCCAGCCGGAGTGAGCGGGACCACAGATCGCGCCCTGTTTTTTTGCCCAGCGCAGCGTGTTGAGGCACAGCGTTGGCCAGTGGTGTGTCGAATCGCCTCCAGGGTAGATTTGGTCCTTGAGTCGCAACAGGCAAAGGTGGCCGGAGCGGTGCGAGCCGAAGCCGGAGACCTCCACGTCATAGCGCAAGAGGTAGGGATAGGTGGAGACCTTGTCGTCCTTGCCGGTGAAGAATTGCTTCTGGTAGTCGAAGCATGGCCCCCAAGTGAGGTTCGAGCCGACTTTGAGATCCTCGCCGATGCAATGGCGCAGCATGTCTGGCGCATGCACGCCCTCAGTGGGGTTGGTGTAATGTGCGCAGCCAGCGGCGTGGATGTGGTGGTCGCCGGACCACCAGCCGTGCGCAGCGGGATCGACCCAGCGCTTGAGTTTGGCGACGAGCGTGTTCGGTTTTCCGCTGATGATGTTGAGAGGCCGCCTGAGTTTTAGGAACTCTGGGCCGCGGGTAATTGTGGCAACGTAGGCGCCGGCGGGGAGTTTCAATTTCTCACCGTGAGCGCGGTAGATCTGGGGGTGGAAGTGGAAGTCTGGGGCTAGGCGTTTTGCCTGGGACGGGTAGACGCGACCACGCGAATCGCGAATCTCGAAGGCGGCGGTGGTTGGCTTTCCTTTATCGTCGAAGACGTGGAAGGTGACTTCCTCGGCGGGAGAGGCATCGAACGTGATGGTGAGATCACTACGGAATCCAAGATCCTGTGTTCCCTGGCCGACATTGAACGAGAAAGTGGCGGCCCGCTTGCCGGCGTCGCGGCTGTAGAGTTGCACGATGCGGTATTCTAGTGCGGCACCGGTGAGCGTTTTTGTCAGCGGCTGCTTATCGAAAGTTGCGATTTGCAGCCAGCGGTCATCGAGTTTTTCTTTGGGTGAATTCACAAGTGGGAACGCCTGCGGACTGGTGACGGATAGCGGCGCGGTGACGCCCGCCTCGTTGTTTACTTTGATCAGAAACTGGGACCATCCGGCCTCAACCAACTGCGGTTTCACTTTGCCCGCGGTGACTTTGACGCGCGACTCCGGGTTGATCAGAACTTCCGCGATGCAGAGGGGATCGAGTATCGCAGCGACTTCCTCCGCGGATTTTGCTCCGCCGATCGCGGCGGCCTCTTTTTTGCTAAGCGGCTGTCCAGTAAAGGTGAGCGCCTCGATGATTTTCTTGCTGTGGTGCAGCGAGGCTTGGTCAGCCGAGGCGATCGATGCGAGCAATACTGCTGCGGTGAATGTGAGGATCGAGACAAGCGGTGCATGCATGGATCGAAGATACCCAGCCACAAGCCTTGAGGTCGAGCGCCATATCGCTGAAATGATTGGAGGGGGGACTCCCCCCTCTGGAAGAGCACGATTCAAATGGACCACTCAACGTCAACGTTGTAGAGGATTTAGATCACCTCGTCGCATCGATCCGGCTCAGCCGGGTCAGCGCATCTTCCCAGGGCACTTCACGCAGCGTAATGTCATCCTCTGGAGCGCTACTGCGATGTAGGTGGCTCTGGATTCTCCGGCTTCCTGCTCCACCTCGCCCTCGAGCAGCAACATTAGGTTGTGCGCCAGGCACAGGAAGTTCGCGTGCACTTTCTTGGCCATCTCCCTGCTCGCCCATGACTTGCGCGCCACAGCGTAGCGCGTCGATCTTCTTGCGCTTGAGCGCATGCATGTCGTGCTCGTTGCCGCAGCCGTGGCAGAGATCGGAGGAAATTTATCCTGCCGATCGGACGGCTCAGCGAGGCCGATCAGACCTACATCAAAGGGTAGGCGCTCAGGAACAAGCCGGTCGTACACCCGCGCGGCTGGAAGCCGCTGCGGCTCCACGCTCCTCCCCAGACCTCGGTGGTGACGGGGCAAGTCTACACTGGGATCTCGCCCGAGGGCGGAACCGAAATCTATCTTCCGGTCGGATCATGGGTCAGGATTTCCTCTTTCGGCTTCGATGGGGTCGCTCTGAAACAATTCCAAAGACGAAGAAGCCCGCCTGATGAGGATCGGCACCGAAGCTGGCAACCCCGGCCCAGTCGCTGGGTTCTTGTTCTCTCCCGACGCGGCTCACGGGGTTTCCCTCAGAAACGCAGAAAAATTCATCAAGGCCGGCTCCAGCGTCGAGTGCCAGTTTGAGTTGCATCTCAAGCTCCTCATCAAGGCAGGTGCCAAACCTTCCGCGATCATCCTCATGACACAGGCAGTATCGGATTGATCCGAGCGTCCCAAGAACCTTCAGGTCCTGCATTGGAGTGCCAACGAAGACCTCGACTTCACCGGAATCGATGCGCTCAAAGACCTCGAGATGCTCAGTGTGATCGCCATTGCCAGCAGGGGGATCAGCCCGGAGATCGTGCAGCCGTTGATCGACCGGGCGCACTTCAAGCATGTCCAGCTGCTGAGATCCACGGGGAGCGACACGCTGAACAATTTCCCGGAGCTCCACACCCTCAGCCTTGAGGGCGGAAGAAGCCTCGCGGCCATCGCGAAGAGTGGTCCGCTGCCGAAATTGCGCCACTTAGGTCTGGGGGGATTCACCTCAGCGCAACTTGAGGAACTCAGCGCCCTGCCACTGGCGAAAGGCATCGAGAGTATCTCACTATTGCGCTTTAGAGGGAAGTTCCCGACCGCGGTGTTAGCGAAGTTTCCGTCACTCTCCACTCTGGAAGTAAACTATCTGATGGATGAGGGACCGAACACCCTCGACCTCGCCGAACTCCCTGGCCTGCGTTCGCTGCACATCGGATCATCGACCAGATTCGAATCGGTCACCTGCCTCGGCAAGCTAAAGACTTTGGATCTGAGCGGGTGCTCGGTTAAGAAGCTCAGGCAAGATTCCCGACTACACGCTCGAGAGCGACTAAATAGGAACAGGGGGCGCGGCAGCGACCCCGCCCACAGTTTTCTCAGCCAATCACTTCGCGCCGAGCACCCCGAGAATGAAGTCGTTCGCACTCGGGTATTTCTCGCTCTTCGAGACGCCCTTGATCAAGAGGTGGCATTCCATGCCAGCCTGGTCGCACTTCTCTTTCATCTTCACGCCGTAAACCGGGTGGTGGATGCCGTGGCCTGCGCTCTTCGATGGCAGGGTCATGTCGTTGCCGTAGCTCATGAACAGCGGCGGGTCGTCTTTGCTGACATGGTTGTAAGCGGAAAATTCTTTGTATAGCGCGGCATGTTTATCGTAGTTCACCAGCGCGCCGTCGATGGTCTTCTCGCCGACCGCCATGTTGATCATCTTGTGCTTCAACACGTTTGGCCCGAGCCACGGTTCGATCTGTTTCGGGTCGATCGACGTCTGCCCGCCCGCGACCGCCGCACCCTGCACACGGGTCGATTCGCGTTCGACCGGATCTTGCGAATCGGGCTTGGCAAGATCGGCGTGCGTCAAGATCCACATCGAGGTGCAGGCGCCCGCGCTACCGCCGGTTAGGACGATCCTGTCCTTGTCGATGTTCCAATCCTCCGCCTTCGAGCGGAGAAATTGGATCGCGCGCGCCGCGTCGTGCACCGGAGCTGGCAGTGGTGCATCGCCGGTGAGGCGGTAGTTCACGGCAGCGACAGAAACGCCTTTCTCGAGGAAAAACTTCCGGTTCGGGCCGCCTTTCTTGTCACCGCCGATCCAGCCACCGCCGTGGATGTAGACCAGTAGCGGTCGCGGCCCATCGCCGTCGGCTTTCCAGAAATCCAACACCGTCATCTTGTGCTCGTCGTAGGGCACATCAGTCGCAGTGGCAGCGATCGGTTTCGGTTTTAGTTTTTTCCCGATCGGCTCTTTATCTTGGGAGAAAGCAGATACCGATAAACAGGCACAGATTAGGGCTAAGAGGATACGCGTCATATCTAAACGTCTATCAGACTCTGCACATGCGTTCCAACCATTTCGTGCGAACGCTCCATCACCTAATCAAAACCATTCTGCCCACAGTAATACGGATCCGGCACGTCTTCGCGATGGTGCTCGCGGCCTAGCTCGAACACCAACTCAGTGTCTGCCGCTATTTTGAACCCACTCACCGAACACGAGCAAGGGCGTCAAGACGCAGATCCTCGAGTTCTCGAAATTCCACTTACTCTGATCGAGTTCCCTATCCCCATCGAACTCATCGCTCCACACCAAACTCCATTCGGCGAACGAAGCTCCGGTAAACAACTGAAACGTCAGAAAGAGGGCGACGGCCGGCCCCTCGCAAAGGTCTTTGGAACGATCATTTGATCTCCACCACGATCGGATTCTGAAGGTCGATGTCGAGGCCGTCGAGTTGATCGGCGAGGGTTTGGAACGTTGCCTGGTCGACATTCTCGAGTTGGTTCATCGCGGCCATTCCATCTTTATTTTTAAGCATGGTGCCGAGGTCGACATTGAAGAGCGTGATGAGATTGCCATTGCGGTGGGCGGCGTTGGTGTTCGCGATCTCGCCGTCGATCTGGACGAAGATGCCCATACGCATTCCCTTTGTCATTGCCTTCATCATCACCTCGTTCATGACCGGTGAGGAGAGGGTCATTTGGGCCGGGCTGGGGGCCGTGGTGTCGGCATACGGGTCGATGGTTGGGCTGTTAGGTTGCTGGACAGCTGCCTGGTCCGTTTTTCCGAAGCTATCGCGATCCACCTTGATCGATAATTTGCCGCCGACCTTCGCGAAGGTCGCAGTGAAGCCGTCATCGTTTCTCTTCATCTTGTCATCACCTTCGTTATCACCCGATTCCGGCTTGGGGGTTTTCCTGGCGTAGCGAACGGTATTGATGTCCTTGAATTCGTAGAGAATTTCGTACCCCTTCCAGCCCTTCTTGTTGATGCTGGCCTTGACCGATTTGAAGGTCACGCCGGCTCCCAAGGTGGACGCATACTGCTTGAGAGCGGCCTCCGAGGGGAGCTTGGGTTCTTCCTCCGCGGCTTTCTTCTTCCCGGACAAGCTAGGCAGTGAGATGACATCGTCCGATGCGCCGGAATAGTTTCGTTCGTGGATGATTCCCGAACCGTCGGGCTTCACCTTGATGACCGTGGATTGCTCGATGCAGCTTGATAGAAGGAGCGAGCCGGTCGCGGCGAGCAGAATAAGGATGCGGAGCGGCAGTATCTTCATCACACGAATTTGGGGCTGATCCGGCCAGAGCCAAATGGTTTCGGATGAAAAGCTGGAAACGGCACCCCCACCAATCCCGCCCGACAGACGCGCAGGCATTTTTATTTGCGGAGCATCTGTAAGGTTCTGGCACTATTCTCGATTCCGCCGGCCCCTTGGAGCCAAGGTCGCAAATCAAAGTTCCTAGGAGCCTGTCGGACTTACCCGCTCCGGCAAGAATCGTTTTAGAATTCGCCCAGATCCGCCCGCTGAATCGTCATTAAATCCATTTAAATCCTCCCCAACAAACGGATCTGGATCGAAATTCTAAAACGTTTTGCTCGAAATCATCTAAGTCCGACAGACTCCTAGCAGCCCCCAACCCGGGGGCGCTCGGGGAAAGACATCGATGAAACGGGGCTCAGGG
>JBLHKE010000450.1:0-6554 GCA_047619485.1 Verrucomicrobiales bacterium
GCGCGCCGCACCGATGCTGCGGTAGCCGGCGATCGCGAACTCGAAGTGGAACTTACGGTAGGCGCAGTTGCCGCAGCGAAATTCGCTACTGATGACGCCCTCGAATGGCTCGCCGCAGACCTTGCAGAACGGTTCGGCGATCGCCATCAGGCTGGCACGGCACTCGCGGCACAGACCCGATTCGCCGCCCTCGGGCCTCTGATCACAGGCTGGGCAGTGGGGTGGAAACAGCAGCCCTGTGGCACTTCGAAGTGCCCGCCCCGCCAATCCTACCGTTGCCACGCTCATCGCTCAGTCTCAGGTCACCTTGTATTCGTTTTCGGCGATCAAGTCCGAGTCCGGCGGCTTCATCCCAGACTTGCGCAACCAGGTGAAGACGATCACCCCAGTAATGATCACGAACACCAGCGGCACCAGCCCCTCCTTCAAATCCCGGCCGACCCAAGGCAGGTATTCACCGCGCTGCAGAGCGACTGGGATCAATGTTAATTTCGAGAAAAATTTCAGTCCAAAAACCCATCCACAGTGCAGCCCGATCGAGAGCCACAGGGAGTTCGTCCGCAGCCGCGCCACACCAAGGATCCAGCCGACGGCGAACAGCGTGACGAACTGCGAGAGGATGAATAGTGGGTTACCGAATTCCTTGAAGATCTGCCCGACCATCCAGAACCCGCTGCCCCAATCCACATCCGCCGGCTGCACATCGATCTTCTTCATACGCTTGCCATTGCTGCGCTGGAGATATCCGGGATCGAAACCTGGCGCCGCGCTCAGGCGCGCGCTACCTTTGGCGACGTCGGGCGTAAACGTCACTACCGCTGAACCAGTGAGACCACCACGCGCGAAGGTCACCTCTTCACCTTCGGCCAACTTCCATTTCCCCGCGTCCGCCTCGGTCATCGCAATCGTTGTCCCCTCTGGCAGCTCTACCGAATTCGGTGGTTTCAAGAAGTGCACGATTGTGTAGAAAAAGGTCACGAAGATCAGTGCGCCCGTCGGCTTCATCGTGCGCAGAGCCAGCCCGAAGATCGCTCCGCGGAAGAAGAACTCCTCCAACAGCGCCACCGACACCGCCGAGATGATCACCGTCACAATCGCACTCCCGCCCAAGTCGAACTCGTAGCCGAAAATCTTCAGCGCCACGTAGCCAGCGCCCATCAACAACAGCAGACCAGCCGCCGAGATGAAGCCAAAAATCACCTGCGACAGCCATCGCGCGTTCGGCACCATGCCCATGTCCGCCTTGCGCATCTTTAGTGATCGCAGCAATGGCACCAGCCCGATCAGTGCCGCGAGCAGCATCGCACGATTGAAATAGCGTTTAAAATCGCTCTGCGTGAGCACCTTGTGCAGGTAGCCATCCTCGGACACGATGCGCATGCCGGCGAGGCCCTTGCCGAGGTTAAACAGCCCCGGCGCGATTAGTGCACCGAAGAGCAGGATGAAGGTGAAGTAGAGCGAGATCTTGACGATCTCTTTCTGGAAGATGGATTTCAAAGCGGAGACGTGCTATGGCTGCGTCTCCCACTTACACTCCGTGGGCGAAATCGCAACGACGCACGCAAGCACGATGAAAAAACACGATTGGCGAGAGACCACCCTCGATAACGAGACCCAGATGTTCCGCGCCACCGTGCACGCCGGACGCTGGGAATTCTTCACCAAGATGAAGGGCGAGGAGAACTGGCAAAAGCAGGATCCACCGCCGATGAGCCAGCTGGTCGCCATTCGCGAGATCATCTGGAACAAGTACCAACGCGGTCGGCTCGCGTGGAAATCAGTCGACCAGTTGGACAAACTGGTGATCGCCGGCGGCGGGGAGACGATCCGGCCTGAAAAGAACGACTAGATCCGGTATGTCCAAGGAAGAGATCATCCGCGCTGACAAGGCCCACGTCTGGCACCCTTTTACTGACATGGCGCGTTGGTGTGCTGACGGGCATGTCCCACTGGTGATCGAACGCGGCGAGGGCGTCTACCTCTTCGACGCTGACGGCAATCGCTACCTCGATGGCAATGCATCGATCTGGACCAATGTGCATGGCCACAACCACCCGCACATCAACTCGGCAATCAACGCGCAGCTCGGCAAGATCGCGCACGCCTCATTTCTCGGGACGACCAATGAACCCGCCGCGCGGCTGGCGGAGAAGCTGGTCGGGCTGTTTCCGACGAACACGCTCACAAAAGTCTTCTTCAGCGATGATGGCTCGACCGCGATAGAATGCGCCATGAAGATGGCTTTGCAGTTCTGGCAACTGCAGGGGAAACCGGCACGCTGCGAATTCGCCGCCTTCGACCGCGCTTACCACGGCGATACCTTTGGTGCCACGGCACTGGGTGGGATCGCGACTTTCCACGCTCGCTTCGAGAAGCTCGGGTTGAAAGTCCACCGCCTGAACTCGGCTGACGATCTAGATTCGCTCGATGCTAGCAAGCTCGCTGGCATCGCGATTGAACCGCTGATCCAAGGCGCCGCGGGGATGCGCACTTGGCCGGAGGGAATGTTGAAGTCTCTGCGTGGCTGGTGCGACCGCGAGGATGTGTTGTTGATCCTCGATGAAGTGATGACTGGCTTTGGCCGCACGGGAAAAATGTTCGCCTGCGAACACGAGGAAGTGGTGCCTGATTTCATCGCACTGGCGAAGGGACTCACTGGTGGTTACCTGCCACTGGCGGCGACGCTGACGACGCAGCGAGTGTTCGAAGCCTTCGATGGCAACCCGTTCTATTACGGACATAGCTACAGCGGCAACCCGCTCGGCTGCGCGGCGGCGCTGGCGAATCTTGAGGTGTTTGAGATCGAGCAGACGCTAGAAAAATTACCGGCAAAAATTGCCTTATTCCGTTCAGAACTGTCTAAATTAGAGGGGGTTGGAGAAATACGCCAGTGCGGGATGATGGCCGGCATCGACCTGTTAGGGGGAGATGGGACACTCGGTGCAAAGGCCTGCCTCGCGGCTCGGGGACATGGATTGTTGACGCGCCCGGTACTCGATACGGTGGTGTTGATGCCACCGCTGGCGATTGGGGAAGAGCAGATCGTGGAGATGGTGGAAATATTAGGGAAGGCGATCGAAGAATCTTATTAGCGGCAGCCTCTCTAGGCTGTGTTCGCCAGCGATTCCCGTTTCCTGATAGCCAGGCGCTTGAATGGGACGCGCTGCGGTTGGTGTGTCGGCCGGCGCTCTGGCCATGAGTGAATGGCATTGCCTTCTCGGACGCAGGCTAAAGCCCACGCTACTGGGCTACCGCTTCGTCCAGAGGAAGCCTAGAATTTCTAGCTTCTTCTCTAGCTCTGGCTCCATCTTATCCTTTTTCTTTTTCTCGCGCTGGCGGACGATCCAGCTATTCAAGCTACCGCCGGTGGGGTCGTTGCCGCGGGTGACTCTGGCGTGGCCGTGCTCTTGCACAAAGGCGGCTAACTCTTGGTATCGCAGCTCCTCGGTGGCGGCGCGCTCGGCGGCTTTGGCGTTCCACACGAATCCCACCTCGTCGAGGCGCGCGATGCGTTCCTTGCTCAGACCCTTCTTCGTCTGGCGCATGCGCGACACCCAGCGGCTGAGGGTGTACCACTCCGGGCACTCTTGCGGGACGAGCGTATCGCTGTTCTGCTTCTTGTACTCTAACAGTTCGCTAAATCGGATCTCCCACTGCCCCTCCATCCACTCTTTCATCAGCTCCCAGACGAAACCGAGCCCGTCGAGTCGCCCGCGCTGCTCCTCGGTGAGCTCGTTGCGCATCTGGCGCGTGCGGTTGACCCACTGGCCGAGCGCTTTGTGGGTCTTGCTCAACTGCGAAACGTTGGTATCGCCGTGCGCCTGCTTGTATTTCACCAGCTGCTCGAAGCGCTCGTCGAAGAAGGCCTCCGCCTTAGCGCTGCGGATGTCCCACCCGAACTCCATCTCCTCGAGCCTCTCCTGCTGCGCCTCGTGTGGTTCGAGCGTGCCCGAACGTAGCTTGCCAGCGAAGTTCGCCAGGCCTGGAAACTTGGCGGAATCCCTATCGCGACCGATGCGCAGGTGGCCGAACTTCTTTTTGAAAGCGGTGGCGTCCTTGAAGAACTTGTCCCAGTCCGGTTTCCAGCTAGCGCGGCTCAGCGCCTGCCCCGCAGGCGTGGTTTCGCTGACGCCGAGCGACACTAACCGCGTGCGCCGCTCCTCTGGCATCTCGTGCCACCTGCGGCGCTGGTGGACGAGCCAGCTGAAGGTCTCGTCATCGTCATCCGGGCCGGGGTTGGCGTTGCCAGTGAGCTGGTGGAAGGCAGCCAGGTCTTCGAAGTGCCCCTCCCAGATCTCGTCGCTCTTTGCCTTGCGCCCGTCCCACTTAAAACCGATTTCTTCGAGCCGCCGCTCGCGCTCGGGATCGAGTTCGCCCTGCAACCATTTGCGGCGCTGAGTGTTCGTCCAGAACAACAGCCCTTTCGGGGCGTTGTCCTTGCCGACACGACCGCTCGGGTGTCCCTTGATGAACTCGCGCAGTTCCTCGAAGCGCAATTCCCAAGTCGCATCGAGCACGCTCCACACGAAGTCGATCTCATCGAGCTTCTTCTGGCGATTCTCGGCCAGTTCACCGTGGCTCTTGGCGCGCCGTTGCGCATCGCACCACAGGTCGAGCTTCGCGTCGGCCGTGGCGAGATTTTTCCACCAAGCCTTGCCGGCCGTCTTCGAGCGGATGAATTTCTTCAGCGCCTTGAGGTGCAGTTCCCAGGTGGCCTCGATGGTGTCCCACACGAACGCGACCTTCTTCAGGCGTTGCTCGCGGTCGCTTCGCAGGCGGCCGATCTTGCGGTTGTAGCGCTGTGTCTGTAACCACGCACCGAATGCATGGTCCTCGCCGGTCATGCCTTCCCACCAGGAGTGTGGATCCTCGGCGTGCAGTGCCTGACAGCGTGCGTAGTTGCCATCCCACATCACTTCAGCCTCGGTGTTCGGGTCGCGGTGCCGCGCGCGTTTCTTTTTCTTCGCGGTCTTCTTTCTGGCGCCAGCGTCTTTTTTCTTCGTGGCTACGTGTTCCTTCGCCGCCTCGCCCTTCGGCTTGACCGGGTCGCGCAGTCCGTACTTTTTCTTCTTCTTGCCACCGGGGGCAGCGCCTTTGTTGTTTTTCTTTTTGCTGCGGGTCATAAGAGGAATGCGTGGACGATGATTGCCGCAGGACCCGATGCGGCGCAAGACGAATGTCGATCGAGATCGTTATTCGTCATCGGTCGCCGTCTCCACGTCCATCACCTTCGCTCATACCAGTGCAAGAATCCGTGGTGCGCCGCCGTTGCCTGCGTATCGAATACAGCACCGGGCTAAGGAACTGTTTGGCTAGATCATTAACTGCGGGCCTACTTTGGTATCGGGAACACGCGGTAGAACCGCCGCGTGTCTCCCGAGATCGACTCGGTGAACGACAACTCCGAAGTCGCGCTCTCGGGCGTGATCAGCAGGGCGAGCGGCTGCCCGGGAATGGAGTCGAGGAATAGCCTGTTATCTGCCGCCACCAAGTAGTCGGTATCGGGATCCGGCATCCAGCTGATCGACACTGTGCCCGCGCCGTCGTCCGTAGCGATGTCCAATCTTGGCATCTGCGGAACCGGAGCATCGGGATCGACGAACAGCTTGAACGACAAACGCGAAATGAGCTTAGTCTCAACAAGGGTATTCCCGTCGACCACCTCTGTCGTCTGAATCTGCTCGAGATGCACATCATAGGTCTCACCCTCGACGATATCGGGCTGATCGGAAAGATTTAGACCCTGCTGGACGCCGACCCAATGGAACGGGTCATCTTCGATGTTGGCTAGCTCGGCCATCGTCCCACTGAAGATTTGCTCACCTGTCTTCGCATCGGACACCCGCACCTGGCTGATGCCTTCGGTATCAAATTGAACAAAAAGTCCCGGCTCCATCACCTCCCAACGAAGGACTAAAGCTTCCTTCGGGAGATGCAGCTTTCCATTACGCCATGTCTGATTCAACACCCGTGTGCGACCTTCAGTCTCACCGGCGAATTCCTCACGGAGGAACTGTCTGCTCCCCACGCAAGCACCATCTCCCCCACGGATCGTCACCGTGTGTATCCCCTTTGGGAACCTCTCAGAAAAATCATCTACTGCCGATTCGTATCGATAGCTCGACTTGTAGCGGTCTTCCGTAAACATGATTTCCTCCTCAGTGATCACGCCCGTCGCGCCCGTGGGTAGCTCAAATTCTACCGAATCCGGCGAGATATCACCGTCGCGGTAAACAAAAAAGTGATCCATCTCCATCGATAGTACTGAACGGACGTGCAATGGAGCGACCGAGTCTAGCTGTGTCAGATTGGTTTCCTGCAAAATTTCTAAGAGAATGACGTCGGCAATCGAGTCCTCCGTAGCGAACAGTACGTGAGGGGAAAAAATCCAACTCACACCAAAAAATAACCAAAGGGATCTCATGAACTAAAGGGCACCTCCGGAAACCTGCTGTGGAAATGGGGCGCAGAGAAAATTCCCGCTGGCGAGGCGATAAACGCTAAGCTATCTGGTGATAGTGGGCGCTTTAGCAACGAAGACAGCGGGGATTTTA
>JBLHKE010000451.1:0-6549 GCA_047619485.1 Verrucomicrobiales bacterium
GGAGCTGATCGGCCCCGAGGCGATGCTCGCCCTAGTTGCCGACGACTCCCCTGCCGTGCGCCAGGCTGCCGTGCGCTCACTGGTCGACCTGCACGGCACCGGCCGCGTCTATTTCAGGAACCGGCGTGAATCGCTCACCGGATTCCCTGAGCGCAAGCTCCAGCTCGTGCCCCTCGATGAGACGGACGATTCGAAGGTGCAGTGGTTGGTCAATTTCATCAAAGAGGATGAATCCCGCAAGCTTCTGGTCATCATGAAAACCCGTGAGGGTGCGGAGGCACTCGACGCCGCCATCCGCGAGGTAGTCAATGTGAAATCAGGCTTGTTCCACGAGGGGCTAACGTTAATTCAACGTGATCGCGCCGCGGCCTGGTTCGCAGAGCCTGATGGGGCACGCCTGCTCATCTGTTCGGAGATCGGCAGCGAGGGGCGCAACTTCCAGTTCTGCCACCACCTCGTGCTGTTCGACCTCCCGGAGCAACCGGACCTACTCGAACAACGCATCGGCCGCCTCGACCGGATCGGGCAAACCGAGACGGTGAAGATTTTCGTCCCCTTCGTAAAAGGCAGCGACGAAGAACTGCTCGCCCGCTGGTATCACGAGGGCCTGGCCGCCTTCGAAAAACCGCTGCGTGGCGGTCGCGCCTGTGTCGAGGAATTCGGCGAACGCCTCGCCGACTGCCCGAAGAAGGACTGGGCAAAACTGATCGAGGAGACGGCGGCATTCCGCGAGAAGATCGAGAGCGAGTTGGAACATGGCCGTGACCACCTCCTCGAACTGAGCTCATTTGACAAAGATCGCGCCGAAAAGATCGTCGCCGAAATCTCTGCGCAGGACGCCTCCCCCGAACTCGAGGCCTTCGTGCTGCAGCTCTGCGACCACCTCGGAGTGCACGTCGACGATCACGAGAACCGCACCTATTTTCTGCGACCCGACCGAGTTTTCTCTGAGGACGCCTTTGCCGGGCTGCCTCCAGAAGGTGCCACGGTCACCTTCGACCGCGCGCGCGCCCTCGAGCGCGAGGAGATCGTCTTTCTCACTTGGGATCACCCGATGGTGCTCGGCGCGCTCGAACTCCTGCTCGGCGGGGAGTCAGGCAACTGCGGATTCGTCCACCCCGCGGAGGGCAGCGGAGGCGGACTCGCTCTCGAAGTGGTACATGTATTGGAGTCACTGGGACCAAAACGCCGCCATGCCGATCGATTCCTGCCGCCGTCACTGGTGCGCATCTGCGTCGATCACACAGGGAAAATCATCGATCCCCCAAGCGGCGAATTTGTCGATGCCGAGACATCGTTGCTAGCCCAACAGGCCAGCACCCTCACGCAATTGCTCCCGCCGATGATGGAAGCAGCCGCCGGAGCCGCAGAAAAAATCGCCGACGGCATACGCTCGAAGGCACTGCGCGTGATGTCGACCCAACTCCAGGGAGAAATCGCTCGACTACATGCGTTGACGGAAGCAGGCAATCCGGTACCCGCAGGCGAAATTCGGGCCGCCGAAAAAGAAGCATCTGCCCTCGAAGGTGATCTCGCCGCTGCCCGCCTGCGTGTCGACTCGGTCCGACTAATCGTCGGATAAGCGCCTAACGACCCAATCTGCTGCAATTTCGGCGGATCTTTGCCAATCGAGCCAATTTGGGCGAGGCTCCCTCCCAATTTTGAAACAAGAGCCGCTGCCAACTAATTCACTATTTTTAAGCCCAGGCACCGATGCGGCTGCCGACGACCTGCTCGGCGCACTGATGAATCACTTTTCCGGAGGGATTCCGACCGATGAGTTCGAACCGAAAGTTCTCGCAGATTTACGCAAGGAGCTAGGCCGGGGTGAACTGGTCTCCGCTGACATGGTGCAACTCTGGCGCATGCTCACGGAACTCAACGCGAAACTCCCCTACCCGCCCGGCAACGATGCGACCGGCACCATCGACCTACTCAACCTAGCCTGCGGCCACTGTGAGGAGGCGGCGGTGCTGGCGGCGTTCTTCGGTCGCGATGATCGGCGCGTGCGCTTTTTCGGCATGGACGTACGTGATCGCGAAATCGAGACCGCCAAACGCCGCTACCAGGCAACCGAAAACGCCTTCCGCAAACTCGGTGTCCCAAAACTGCGCGGCGATGAGGGCGAGGGTGAAGCGCAGTTCATCGCCGACGACGCCACCAAGCTCGACGGCTACCGTGAGATCCCCCGCGAATACGATCTCATTTTCTTGCGTCACCAGAATGTCTGGCACGATCGTGACATCTGGCGACGCATCTACGAGTTCGCCCTGGCACGCCTGCCCGATCACGGCTACCTCGTCATCACTTCCTATTTCGACCGCGAGCACTTAATCGCGCTCGACCTTCTAAAAACGATCGGGGCGGAAGTAGTCGTCAGCTTGGAAAACCCAAACTCCAGACCGCTCGACTACCCGGGCAAGTCAGTCGACCGACATCTCGCCGCCCTACGTAAATTCGATTTTAAAATCGAATCCCAAAACCCAAGCCATTAACCATGCCAGACCGCCACAACATCCCCATCGAAGACCATCACGAAGACATCATCGGCAAGGTCATCCGTGGAAAAAAACTGAAGCTGCCCGCGATCGCCGCAGCAGCGGGCATCTCCACCGACCAGGCCAATGCCCTCCTCAATGGTGAAGTCGATGAGCCAGCGATCCGCGCCCTTGCCACCCAACTCGATCTCGACCCGAACGCGCTCGTCATTTCCGCCAACAAGATTTGGCGCCCGCAGGAGGTCGACCTCGCCGACGGCCTCGCGATGTTCAACACCGAGTGGCACGACATGCGCGTCAACGCCTTCGTCGTCTGGGATCCGCAGACCAAGGACGCCGCCATCTTCGACAGCGGCGCCGACGCGACCACGATGATCGAGTTCATCGAGAAGGAAGGGCTCGTCGTGCTCTCGATCTACCTCACCCACACGCACCCGGACCACATCGCCGACCTGCCGCGCCTACAAAACGAATTCCCCGGCGCGACCACCTACGTCCACCGCCTCGAGAAAGAAAAAGTGTCCGCTGCCGAAGAGATCGTTCACGGCCATATCGGCGGGATCGGTAGCCTCGCCCTGCTCGCGCTCCACACCCACGGCCACTCGAAAGGGGGCACCACCTACCTGATCACCGGGATGGCCCGTCCGGTGGCAATCGTCGGCGACTCACTTTTTGCTGGATCAATGGGCGGCGGGGTTGTTTCCTTCGCAGATGCGCTCGAGAACAACCGTAGGAAAATCCTCGAACTTCCGGACGATACCATCCTCTGCCCAGGGCACGGGCCGATGAGTAGCGTCGCCGAGGAGAAAGCCTACAATCCGTTTTTCCCAGAATTCAAATAACACCCACCCAACTTAAAACCAAAAACACACAGAAAATTATGAGTCAAAAAATCGGATTTGTCGGAGTCGGCAGAATGGGCGCAAACATGGCGCGGAACCTCAAGGATCGCGGCTACACAATCGCCGCTGTCAACGATGTCAACAAAGAGGCTGCCGCTGAACTAGCGACCGAACTCGGTTGCGAGCACGCCGAGACCCTCGCCGCGGTCACCGCCGCTGCGGATGTCATCTTCACCGTGGTCACCAATGACGATGCCATGCGCGTCATCTTCATGGGCGAGGGCGACAACCTCCTCACCGGTGCCTCCGGCAAAACCTTCGCCAACTGCGCGACCCTCTCACCAGGCATCCAGCAGGAGGTCGCTGCCGCCTGCGAAGCCGCCGGCGCAACCGCGCTCGAGGGATGCATGGCCTCCAGCATCCCACAGGCACGCGAGGGCAAACTGTTCCTCATGGTCGGAGCGAAAGAAGATGTCTTCAACGCCAACAAATCGCTGCTCGAGGACATGAGCATCAACCTGAAATACATCGGCGAGATCGGCAAGGCCGCCCAGGTCAAAGCCCTCGTCAACATGGTGATGAACATCAACACCGCCGGCCTCGCCGAAGGCCTCGGCCTCGCCGACGCCCTCGGGCTCGACCTAAAGATGGTCTGCGACGTCTTCTCCCAGACCGGCGCCAACAGCCGCGTCCTCGAGACCGACGCTGAAGACATGATCGACCGCGACCACGAGGCCTGGTTCAGCGCCGCGCACGCAGCCAAAGACTCCGGCATCGCCGCCGACATCGCCAAACAAGCCGGCGTCAACCTACCGCTCAACGACGCGACCTACGCCCAATACAGCAAGCTAGTGACCGACGGTAAAGGCGAACTCGATAAGTCCGGCATCGCCGAACTGACCTTCAAAGGCCGCCACGGGTAAGCGGAGGGGCGTCTCACCCCAGCGTAACTTCGATTTAAAAATCGAAGACCGAAGCCCAAGGAGCCCGGACGTCCACCCCCAACAGAGCCCAATTCACAAAAAGGCGGTCGTGAAAACGACCGCCTTTTCTTGTCTAGACCAAATGGCACGTAGATAAGCTCCTAGTCGCATTAGCCAAGCCAGCGGCGAGCCCCCGCTACGCCAACACCGGCGTCACCACCTTGCCATGCACATCCGTCAGACGGTAATCCCGGCCCTGGAAGCGGTAGGTGAGCTTCTCGTGATCAAAACCCAAGAGATGCATCCACGTCGCCTGCAGGTCGTGCACGCTGACCTTGTCCCGCGCCACGGAGAAGCCGAGCTCGTCCGATTCGCCGTGGCTATAGCCACCTTTGACGCCGCCGCCGGCGAGCACCATCGAGTAACAATCTGGGAAGTGATCGCGGCCGAGGACGTCACCGTTGGCCGTGCGACCTTCGCGGAACGGCGTGCGGCCGAACTCGCCACCGATAATAATCAGCGTCTCGTCGTACAGACCACGCTCTTTCAGATCCTTAATCAATGCGGCGATCGGTTTGTCCATCGTCGCACATTTTTTCGTCAGGCCACCGCGGATGTCCTCGTTCGGATTGGTGCCATGAAAATCCCAGCCCCAGTCGAACAGTTGCACAAAGCGCACGCCCTGCTCGGTCAGGCGTCGAGCCAGTAGACAATTGTTCGCCAAACTAGCACCGCCAGGCTGAGCACCGTAGGCCTCAAGCGTCTTCGGCGATTCCTTGGAAATGTCCATCACCTCCGGCACTGACATCTGCATGCGGAAGGCGAGCTCATACTGCGCGATTCGCGTCAGCGTCTCAGGGTCGCCGAAATCTTTGGCCGACTGCTCGTTGAGATCCCGGAGCGCATCGAGCGAACTACGGCGCATGCCGCGATCCATGCCTTTCGGATCGGACAAATACAGCACGGGATCGCCCTTCGAGCGGCATTGCACCCCTTGGTAGACCGACGGGATAAAGCCCGCGCCGAACGAGTTCTTGCCGCCGTTCGGCTGCACGCCACTCGAGATCAAAACGACGTAGCCCGGCAAATTCTGGTTCTCGGTGCCGAGCCCGTAAGTCACCCAGGACCCGAACGATGGCCTTCCCGGGCGCGGTGAACCGGTGTGCACGAAGAGCTCCGCCGGCGCATGGTTGAACTGGTCGGTGTTCATCGATTTGATGACGCACAGATCATCGGCGAGATCGTGGAAATGCGGAATCGCATCGGACATCCACATCCCATTTTTCCCATACTGCTTGAAGATGCGCGGCGTGCCCATCAACTTCGGCCGACCGTTGGTAAACGCGAAACGCTTGCCCTTGTAGAACTCGTCCGGGCAATCCTGATCGGTGCGCTTCACCAGTTCAGGCTTGTAATCCCACATGTCGAGATGCGGGGGCGATCCCGTCAGGTGGATGTAGATCACCCGTTTCACCTTGCCGCCAAAATGCGCAGGCTTCGCTGCGAGCGGATTGTCTGGCATCGTCGCCGCTTGCGCTTGCCCGCCGAGCATCTGCCCGAGGGCGACGCCGCCGAGACTGAGTCCAGTTCCAGCTAGAAAATGCCGGCGTGTCTGGTGTTGGAGTTGTTGCAGGTAAGGGTTCATTATCGCTTCATTAAAAACTCGTCGAGGTTGAGGAGAACGTTGCCCACGATCGCCAGCGCTGCCAGTTCTGCGTGATCCACGCCCTCCGCGGCGGCTCCGATCGGCTCCGTCGCCATCGCCTTGGCCATCACCGGATCATTTTTGTATTCGGCATGTGCCAACTTGAATAACGCGACCAGGCGCGAGATCTCAGCCGGCTTGCCGGGGCGCGCGAGACAGAGTTGAAATCCATGCTCGATCCCAGCCTGCTCGCTGTTGCCTTCGGTGGCGGCCGCATGCATGCGCCGCGCCAGCGACTGCGCCGCCTCGACATAGACCGGATCATTCAAAGTGACCAAGGCCTGCAATGGCGTGTTGGTACGATCGCGGCGCACCGTGCACACCTCGCGGCTGGGAGCGTCGAAGGTGGCCATCGATGGGTAAGGGTTCGAGCGCCGCCAGTTGGTGTAGAGCCCGCGCCGGAACTTGTCCTCGCCATCGGAAGTTTTCCAATCGATACCGCCACCAAACGCAGCCTTGATTCCAAGACTCGGTTGCGGCGGACGCACCGGGGCACCGAACATCTTGCTGCTCAGCAATCCAGAAACCGATAATGCCTGGTCGCGTACCATCTCCGCTGAAAGGCGGAAGCGCGGACCGCG
>JBLHKE010000452.1:0-6521 GCA_047619485.1 Verrucomicrobiales bacterium
AATCCTACGATGCAGCGAGCGGAGAAGTCCGCGTGATCCTGCTGCCCAACCGCAAGCGGATGATGTTCATGCAGGAGAAACTCTCGGCGGATGACCTCGCGTGGCTGAAAAAGAACGCCGGCAAGCCGGCGGCGGGATCGGGCGGCAACGACATCCCAGAGGTCTTGCCGGATCCGGACGACAAGGCGCCCGACACGACCAAGCCGGTCAAGGTCTATTTCCTGTCCGGCCAGTCGAACATGGTCGGGATGGGCAAACATGCGACCCTCAAGCCGCTGGCCACAGAGGACGAGAAGTTCGGCTACATCATCGATGAGGATGGGAAGTGGACGGTCAGGAATGACGTCCACTACATCAATTACGTCATGGACAAAAGATACACCGACGGGGCACTGACGGTCGACAAGCACGTCGGGCCGGAGTTGGGGATCGGGCACGTGCTCGGCCACTACCATGACGAACAGGTCCTGCTCATCAAGGGATCGTGCGGCAACCGCTCGCTCGGCTGGGACTTCATGCCACCATCGGCACGCAAGCGGCTCGGGACAGATACGACTGGCAAGTGGCCTGCTGGCACTTCCTACGACCGCTACGTGAAGAGTGCGAAAGCGGTCCTGGAGAATCTCGAGGACAACCTACCAGGCTACAAAGGTCAGGGCTACGAGATGGCCGGATTCTTCTGGTGGCAGGGGCACAAAGACAAGGGGATGCCGAAGGAGAAATACGAGGAGTTTCTCGGCGAGTTGATCAAAGATCTGCGCACTGAGTTCGACGCCGCCGACGACACCCCGTTCGTCACCGCCACCGTGGCCTTCAACGGCCAGAACCTAGGCCCGTGGAAAGGTGTCTTCGAAGCGCAGATGGCGGTGGGCGATCCGAAGCAACACCCCGAGTTTAAAGGCAACGTGGCCTCGGTGGATATCCGCGACATCGGCGGCGGAGGCTTCCACTACGGCGAGAATGGCGCGACCTATGCCAAAGTCGGCGACCGCATGGGTCGTGCGATGGCGAAACTACTGAAAGGGGAGTAACCCGGTCAGGCGAGGCCGGGCAAAGGCATTCGCGCGGGGGGGGGCTGAAAAATGCCATCGACCTCCGCGAGTTCAGAGGTAAACTGCTCTCATGAAATCCGATGAGAGAATCACGATCAATCCCAAGCAGTGTGGGGGGCGGCCCTGCATCCGGGGCATGCGGATCCGGGTAACGGATGTGCTAGATCTTCTCGCTGCGGGGCTCAACTTTGATCAGATTCTTGATGAGATGCCTGACCTGGAACGCAAGGACATCACCGCAGCGATCAACTACGCCAAACAGGGAATTGACCATCCGGTGATCGCCGCATGATATGATATGGCTCGATGCCCATCTTTCCCCACGCGTGGCCCATTGGATCCGAGAGGTCCTCGGGCATGACGCCGAGGCGCTGAGAGATATTGGGCTTCGGGATGCGGAGGACGGGGAGATCTTTGATCGCGGGAAGCAAGACGACGTCATCATCCTCACCAAGGACAAAGATTTCGTTGACCTTGTAGGGCGTCTCGGTTCACCCCAGTTGTAATCTGGCTGCGATGCGGGAATACATCAGAGGCCAGGTCGAAGCAGATTCTAAGCGACCACCTCGATGATGCGCTTGCATTCATAGGGTCCGGTGATGATCTCGTGGAGATTCAGTAAGACCGCCCAAGAGATTCGCTGAGGAACCGATCGACGTCGAATGACACCGGCGCTCCGCTGTCCTATCCCTCCTTCAATGCAGCCCGAAGAACTGCCATTTTGGTTTCCTGATCCTGCAGCAATCGGATGCCGGCACGGATGACTTCGCTGGCCGGCTCACCGCGGAACGATGCTCGGGTCTTGACGTTGACTGGGGGGGGGGGCGAAAGTAGGGCGAAATTAAATCAGCATTTTAGCCGTGCCCCGCGATTGGGGTGTGGGAGGCGGGATTTGATCAGACCAAAGCGAAAGGAAAACCACGAAAATGAAACGCATTGCAAAAACAGTCCTGCCCCTCGCGGCGTTCGCAATCACCGCCAGCTCGGCAACTGCCGCCACGACCGCCTACCGCAATCTGGTTCTCGGCGACAATCCGATCGTCTACTACGAGTTCGACGAGACCGGCGGGACCACTGCGGCCAACTCGGCCACGACGGGTGCTACCTACACCGGCACCTTCAATACGGCGGGTGGAGCGGTGACGGTCGGCCAAGCGAGCTTTGCCCAGGGCGGGACCGCCTACGATTTTGGCGGCGGCTTTGTCGCGTCGGCTTCCGCGCTGACGAGTTCCCTGAGCGAATGGTCGGTGGAAGCTTGGGTGAACTACGACTCGGCGAAGAGCAGCGCGTCGAATTTCCTCTCCAACGACCAGGGTGGCTGGAACAATGATGTGCTCATCGGCATCGGAGCCGAAAGCGGGGGCGTCGGCGTCCCCGCCGGCAGTGTCGGCGGGGTCCAACAAGCCCCTCCGGGAGGTCCGCGCGACTTTACTGGATCGGCTCTGGCCGCCGATGAGTGGCACCATGTCGTCTTGACCGCCAGCACATCGGCAGGCGCACTCACTCTGTACATCGATGGCATGGTGGCTGGAACACCGGACACCTCGCTCGTCAACGGGGTCACCTTCAACGGTGTGGGTGGTCTTGGAGCGGCCCCCAACCTGACGATCGGCGCGGCGCGGCCGAATTCCGCGGATGCTGGTTACCGCCCGTACGACGGACTGCTCGACGAGCTTGCCATTTACGATTCGGTGCTGACACCGGCTCAGATTAGTGCCCATGCCAATTTCGTCCCGGAACCGGGAAGTGCGCTGCTCCTGTCGCTCGGGGGCTTGATGCTGATGCGGCGTCGGAGATAGGCGCCCGGTAAGTGAGGCCGGATCCCATCAGACCGAAACCGTCACTGTCTCCGATCGGAGATCGGCTAAGTTGACGGATGCCCCGTCCGGCTTGGCTACACACGAATACATCTTATGAAAAATCGATCTTGGTTCTCTGTTGGTGCGACCTTTTTCATGGCCGTGGGCATGGCTGTAGCCGGCACCGCCTCCTACCGGGGCGTCGTGTTGGCCGACAGCCCCGTTGTCTACTACGAACTCGACGAGACCAGCGGAACCACTGCAGTCAACTCCGCAACCACCGGCGCGACCTACACCGGCACCGTCAACACGGACGGTGGCTCGGTCACCGTCAACCAGGAGAGCTTCGGCCAAGGCGGAACCTGCTATGAGTTCGGCGGAGGTTTTATCGCTGCGGCATCCGCGCTGACGAGCTCACTGGACGAGTGGACGGTCGAGGCGTGGGTGAACTACGACTCGGCGAAGACCAGCGCGTCGAATTTCCTCTCCAACGACCAGGGCGGCTGGAACAATGATGTGCTTTTCGGCATCGGTGCCGAAGCCGGATCCATGGGCGTCCCCGCCGGTAGCGTCGGTCTGATCCAACAGGGCAGTCCGGGATCGACCCGCGACTTCGTGGGGGCTCCTTTAGCCGCCGACGAGTGGCACCACGTTGTCGTGACCGGCAGCACCGCCGCGGGCGCTCTAACGCTCTACATCGACGGATTGATCGTAGGAACACCGAACACGTCGCTGGTCAACGGGGTCACCTTCAACGGCGCGGATGGCATCGGGACGGCCAACTTGACGATCGGCGCGGCGCGTCCGAATTCCCTCGATGCTGGTTACCGCCCGTACGACGGACTGCTCGACGAGGTCGCCATCTATGACCAAGTGCTCGATGCGGATGCCATCGCGAGTCATTATGCTGTCGGGACGGGAGCCACTCCCACGAACTTCAAAATCACCGCGATCAGCTATGCGGCCGAGACCGACCATGTCACCCTGACCTGGGACAAGACCGGCGCCGCATCGTACGCTGCGAGGTACTCGATCGACATGGCCGATTGGGATGCCGACTTGGATGATAGCATCTTGGTCGATCGAGACGAGAACCCTGAAGATGCCGAGCACATCACCGTCACCTTTACGCTTGGGGAGTCCTTGAAAAACGAACCCAGACTGTTCTTCCGCATCGAGGAGGCGCCGTAGCAAGATATCGTATTGTAGTGCGTTCAAGATGATTCCAATAGCAAAGCAATACTGGTTGGCCGTTGGTGCCTTGGTCATCGGTGCAAGCAGCGCTGCAGCGGGCACCGCCCCCTACCGCAGTGCCGTGTTGGCCGACAGCCCCATCGTCTACTACGAGCTCGATGAGCTTAGCGGAACAACCGCGGTCAACTCCGCCACCACGGGGGCGAGCTATGGTGGAACCTTCAACACGGCGGGCGGACCGATTACCGTTAACCAGGCGAGCTTCGCTGAAGGCGGGACCTGCTATGAGTTTGGCGGAGGCTTTATCGGGGCGGCGTCCGCGCTGACGAACTCGTTGGATGAATGGACGGTCGAGGCGTGGGTAAACTACGACTCGGCGAAGATCAGCGCGTCCAATTTCCTCTCCAACGACCAAGGCGGCTGGAACGATGATGTGTTGTTCGGCATCGGCGCTGAGAATGGCGGCGCCGGCGTCCCCGCCGGTAGTGTCGGGCTGATCCAGCAGGGCAGTCCGGGATCGACCCGCGACTTTGTGGGATCTCCGCTGACCGCAGGTGAGTGGCACCATGTCGTCGTGACCGGCAGCACGGCGGCGAGCGCTCTCACGCTCTTCGTCGACGGAGTGCTCGCTGGCTCGGACACCTCGCTTGTCAACGGGGTCACCTTCAATGGTGCGGATGGCATCGGGACGGCCAACCTGACGATTGGCGCGGCGCGACCGAATTCTGCGGATGCGGGTTACCGCCCCTACGACGGGCTGCTCGACGAGGTCGCCATCTATGACCATGTGCTCGATGCAGATGCCGTCGCGAGTCACTACGACGCTAGCGGGGAGCAACCACCCGATCCTCCAGATCCACCCGATCCTCCTGACGGCCCCGGGTTCGGGCTCGAGGTCACTGAGTATGCGCCCGGCGGCGATCCGGCCACGTTCCGTTGGCCGACCCACATCGCCTTTGGACCCGGCGACCAAGAGATCGTCTCCGACCTGAAGAACAACCGCTTCATCTACCGCGACGCTCCTGGCGACGCGTTTCAGATGTCCCCGGTCTCAGTAAGCGGCCAACACTCGGTAGCCTACAACCCGGCAGACGGTCTCTACTATGCCGACGACACCGCCAACCATCGGATGATCGCCTTCGCCGATCTCTCTAGCGCAACCATCTCCGCCCAGACCAACAACATCGCCGGCGTCGCACTGAATCGCGTCCACGACGTGGTGATCGACCACGACACCGGCTGGATCTATGCGCTCAATCCGAATTCCGGGCACGTGTTCCGCTTCACCGCGATCGGGGAAAACGAGAGTGCGATCGTCGCGCCAGTGGGTGGATACGCGCGCGCTCTAACCTGGGCCAACGGCAAGCTCTATGTCATTGGTTCGGCTAAGGGACGGATCGTCGAAATCGTCGATTGGGATAGCGAAACTTTCAATATCTACGACAGCTTCGACCCGAGCGGAGGTAGTGGCAGCGCGGGGACTTGGGCCACGACCGGGCTGGTGCTCAACGACGCCGAATACTTCGACGGCTTCTGGTATGCGACCAGCTATTTTTCCCCGGCGTTTGGTGGCGGGAACGACTTCGACGAGAACAAGTTCATCCGCTTCAAGACGCTGGATGACCTCGTCAGCGGGGATTGGACCGACCTGAGCGACCTGGTGCCCAGCGGGATGACCCCATACTTTCTCACCGTGGACGGTGGTAGTCTCTATCTCGCGATCTTCAACCACGGATCGCCCGGCAGTGGGGATTCGATCCTGCAGTTCAGCCCGGTCCCGCCTCCCTTCTCCATCATCAGCGCCGAACATGATCCAATCGCCGACACGACCACCCTGATTTGGGAATCGGATGAAGGTGAGGTGTTCGAAATCCACAAGAGCCTTGATCTGGAATCCTGGGTGCTTGTCGAGATGCAGATCCCCGCCGCTGCGGCCCCTGCGCAGACGACCACCGCAATCGTAGACACCAACGCCGTCGAATCACCGGCGTTCTACAGAGTCGTCCGTCTCGCTGGGGAAGAATAATCCCTCGCTCAACTAGCGGATCTTGTGAAACGGTGGCAGGGCGACGCCTTGGGAACGACTACCGCACGCGGAAGATCGGGGCGAGGTCGGGATTTTCTCCCAGTGTCTGACACTGGTTTCGAATCGATCCAAAGTAGGGTCAGACACTGGGAACAGATCCAGGGGGAAGATTAAGTGGCTCAACACGGTTTTCAGTGGGTTTTCAGCAGATTGGGCTCCGGCAGCCCACGTGAGGACCGCCCCTGGCCGACTCCGACCCACTCAAACCCGCGTAGGACCTTTTTTTGTATTCTGGAAAAAAATACAAGAGGCTGTTTAGAATGCAGAATCGTCTCGGTTCAGGGGGGGGCAAGTAGCAGGTAGGTTGCAAGAATGCAGCTGGATCGAACCAAGCGATCGTGACTGCTATGGCCACGATTGATAGGTCTCTTAACAATCACCAAAAATAAT
>JBLHKE010000453.1:0-6519 GCA_047619485.1 Verrucomicrobiales bacterium
CGGTAGTTCGCTTGGGTCGTCGGCGCGACCCCCAGCCCAACCAGCCAATCAGAGATTTCCTGTGGCTCAAATCCGGCCGCATTGCGGTTTCCAAATGCCTTGGTGAATTTCCCCAGTCGGCTCTTGATGTCGGTCAGGTAGTCTGGAGACGCCCCCTCGCGCTCTTTCTCTCTGGTCAAGCTGGCAAACAGCTCAGCGATCGTGCCCGACTTCTTGAGCTTCGCGGATCGATCAAGCGCCAGCTCGACAGCTTCGCGCAGTGAGAGCCCCGCCCCGCCCAACGCCTCCCGTGTCTCTGCAATTACCGCACGCTCTGCCGCTGTCACAAATACCTCGGTACCGTGTTCCTTGGCGATCTTCTCCTGGTCTTCCTGGAACGCTTCGGCCTTCTTCTTCAGCACGAAGTACTTTTTCTTGATCCGGCCGCCCTCCTTGAACGTCGCCAACCACTTGTATTTCCCCTTCTTCTTTTTGAGTTCCCGAACGTGAACTGTGGAATTGAGCGCCATGTCTACGAACCTACAGGAACCGATAGGAAAAGAAAGAATTATCGGAGATTAATCGGAGACGCCATTTCCACCACACCCTTTCGAACTGATTCACAATAACCCGTAAACCATTGAACATAAGCGGATTAAATCTGGTACGCCCTACAGGATTCGAACCTGTGACCTTCGGATTAGAAATCCGGTGCTCTATCCAGCTGAGCTAAGGGCGCTTCCAGAAATGTCGCCAGTTTAGGCGAATGTTCATTCCGGTCAAGCGGCTTAGAAGAATGCGAATCGGCTTGGAATTGACCGGCCGCGGGCGTTTAATCAGGCCATGACCTCACGACGCAAATTCATTAGCCAGGCCACGGCCCTCGGCAGCAGTCTCGCTTTTGCCACAGCCGCACGCGGCGCCGACGATGCTACAGGCAAAGGGCCGAAGCTCGAAGGGCGAATTTTTAAGGCCATCAAGAGCGGACAGAAGGGTGGCGAATCAGCCGAAGAGTTTTTCGAACGGCTGAAGGGACTCGGGTTCGATGGCGTCGAGAGCGGTAATGCAGCTAAGGCGGTAGACTATCGAGCTGCCGCTGAGAAAACCGGCATCCGAGTGCATGGCTTGGTCAACGGTGGCCACTGGGGCGTGCGCCTCAGCGATCCCGATCCGGCGGTGCGCGAGAATGGTCGCAAAAATCTCGAGAATCATCTGGTCAGCGCACACAAGCTCGGCGGGTCCTCAGTGCTGCTCGTGCCGGGGAAAGTCAACGGAGCCAACGAGACCCACGACGATGTCTGGAACCGGTCGGCCGAGCAGATCCGCGCGGTCATCCCCACCGCGGCAAAACTCGGCGTGCAGGTATTGATCGAGACTGTTTGGAATGGTTTCTGCGAAAGCCCCGACAAATTCCGCGACTACATCGACGAGTTCGACAACCCGTGGGTCGGCGCCTATTTCGACATTGGCAACATGCAGAAGTTCGCCCCTTCCGAAGAGTGGATCCGCACGCTCGGAAAACGCATCGTCAAACTGGATGTCAAAGATTGGGGCAAGAAGAATGGTTTCTGCCGCCTCGGGGAGGGCGATGTCGATTGGGATAAAACCCGCGTGGCACTCAAGGAAATCGGCTACCACGGCTGGGCGACCCGCGAAGGTCGTGACCAATCGCTTGAGGATACCAGCCAACTGATTGACCAGTTGCTGATCGGCAAGTAGCCAGTGCTACTTTTTCTTTTGCTCGAATAGCCACTTCCACATTTTGGAAGAATTGAACGCGTCCACCCAGACGTTGTGGCCGCGCCCTTCCACCTCGGTGTATTGCGGAGAACCTCCGGCCGCCTTGATCGCGGCGACCATGTCGCGCGAGCGGCTCGGCTTGATCACCCCGTCCTTGTCACCATGCCACGCCCAGGTCGGAATCTTGGCGATCTTCTTCGCGAGGCGTTTGTCGCCGCCACCACAGATCGGCACCGCCGCAGCGAACAGTTCCGGCCGGCGCTGGATGGCGTCCCAGGTTCCGTAGCCGCCCATCGAGAGACCGGCTACATAAATACGTTTCGGGTCGACCTGGTTCTGCTTGTCGGCGATGAACGCATCGAGCGCCGCCAACATTTGCCGCATCGAATCCGACGCCTTCGGCATCTCGTGATCGAGGCTCCCCCACGGCACGTCTACCCACTGCTGGCCCGTGGGAACCTGCCCGGCCATCACGTAGGCACCGTATTTCCCGGAAACCTCCATCTTGTCCAAAGTCACCCCTCCACCAGCGTCAACGATCTGTCCCCGGTTGTCATCGCCACGACCACCTGCCCCATGCAGTAAAAGCACCAGCGGGTAGGTCTTGTCAGTCTCGAGCTTGTCCGGTTTGCGCACCTGGTAATTGAGTCCACCGTCCTGCCACTTGTGGGGCGTGTACTTCTCAAGCCAACCGTTTGCATTTTGAGCCGAGATGTTGGCACATGTGAGGATGAGGATCAGCGAGGGGATCAGCTTTGTTATCATGGTAGGCACAGACTGAATGGGATTGGGCGAACTTCCAACGACAAAAGCGGGATCTGGCGGTTGATGGACGTTTGGTAAAGAGGAACCCCGCCTTTAGGCCGCGTCCGAAACGGCCGTCCCGTTTGGGCTTGCTTACGACACGCCAGACGTCATTAGGTTTCGTTCGAGCACTGGCCATCAGAAAACGGGTTTGTATTGGCGAACACAACCTTAAGGATACGCTACACTGCGGCTCAACCTAGCGCCTGACTCTGAATCAGCACCTTGCGGACAAACAAGAGCGCTCCCGTTCTCACTTGTGAATGGATTACAAGCGCCCTACCCTTTTCCACCACTGATGAACTACCCAAGTATCTTCAACGACGTCCTCGGCCCTGTCATGCGCGGCCCCTCCAGCTCCCACAGCGCCGCAGCCTTGCGCATCGGCAGGCTCTGCCGCGATCTGATGGGCGGCGACATCAGGAAAGCGATCATCGACTACGACCCGAACGGCGCCCTAGTCACAACCCACAAAGCCCAAGGCACCGACATGGGACTCTACGGCGGGTTTCTCGGCTGGGAAGCCGACGACTCGAGACTCCCTGACTTCGAACAGCACATCGAGACGGCCGGGATCGACATCACGGTCAACTACCTGAGCTACGGAGCCAAGCATCCGAACACCTACCGGATCGCCCTGACAAACGCAGAAAAAACTCACCACCTCACCGCCATCTCCACCGGCGGCGGCATGATGGAGGTGATCGAGATCGACTCGCGCCCCGTCGCGATGGCCGGCGATCAGTTCGAAACGCTGATTTTTTGCCGAGACAACTCGATCGACCTCGCAGACTTGCTCCCCGACACGTTGGAGGACACGATCCTGCACGAGGGAATGATCCAGCTGCGCAGCCGCCAATCGCTGGGCGCAACGGTTTTGCAAAATCTACGCGCACACGAACAGGTGGATGAAGTGGTCGTGCTCGCGCCGGTCATGCCGGTCCTCGGGCGCAAGCAGATCACCGTCCCCTTCATCACCTGCGACGAGATGATCGAGATCGCCGGTGAGAAACCTCTCTGGCAACTCGCTATCGACTACGAGAGTGCGCGCAGCGGTGACAGCGAGACTGAAGTCTACGCGAAGATGGAGAAACTCCTCGCGGTGATGCGCGCCGCCGTCGCCCACGGCATCGCCGGCACCGAGTATGAAGATCGCATCCTCCCCTGCCAGTCTGGGAATTTTTCCAAGCAACGCGCCGCCGGCAAGTTGATCCAGGGCGATGTTCTCAACGAGGTCATCCTCCAGGTGAGCGCGCTGATGGAGGCGAAGAGTTCGATGGGGGTGATCGTCGCAGCACCAACGGCCGGTTCCTGCGGCGCGATGCCTGGAGCGGTGCTCGGCACGTCGACGATTCTCGGCAGCAGTGACGACGAGGTCATCAAGGCGCTGTTCATCGCCGGTCTGATCGGGGTTTTCATCGCCCACGGATCGACTTTTGCCGCCGAGGAGGCTGGCTGCATGGCCGAATGCGGATCGGGAGCCAGCATGTCTGCCGGTGCACTGGCATTTCTCGCCGGTGGCTCGCTCGAACAATCACTCGGTGCGGCATCGATGGCACTGCAGGGAAGCCTTGGCATGATCTGCGACCCGATTGGCAATCGCGTCGAAGCACCATGCCTAGGGAAAAACGTGCTGGCAGCAACCAACGCGGTCTCCTGTGCCAACATGGCACTCGCTGACTACCAGCACCTGATTCCGCTCGATCAGGTGATCGAGGCGATGGACAAAGTCGGCAAGGCGATGCCCCACGAGCATTGCTGCACCGGCCTCGGCGGGCTGGCGGCGACACCTGCCGCGCGCAAGATCGAGGCCGAGCTCGAATCCAAGTCCAGCGCCTGCAAACCGGAGCCTGCGTAAGCTATTCGAACGCGCATCATTTTTTGTGGGAAATGGGATCGGATGGCGCTCCTGATCGAGGAGCTTGCGGCATCTCGCTCCAAGTTTTTCAGGGACGGGGAGAGACGCCCCAGGCTCCTTGGCTCCACCACTTGCGTGGAATAATCACAAATCGTAACGCGCGACAGTCTACCGCTCAAATCGTTAGGCGCCGATCCCGCGCCGCGACTTCCCAACGTTCTCCGCTAGGCTGCCCCGACTCCGAAACGATCACGCCTTCCATGTGCAGCGCCACCGTCGGGCAGATGTGAATTGGCAACCCGAGCAATGCATCCCCAACCGAAAACTCCCCGGCGTTCGGCACCTTGACCACCAGGTGCTCCTCGCTTTGGAGGACGAACTCCAGGTCCGCAGACAAGCCGGGAAAGCGCACACGGTTCTCCAGAGGATTCTCCGCCCCGACCGCCTTGTGCCCCAAATCGAGACACAGGAGATTCTCTCCCGGCTTGCTGATCACCCGGACGAGCAGAGCGGCGGCGATCTCGAAATCGAGGTCAGGAAATCCCCCTCCATATCCCACGTCCCAAAAAAGCGTCGTTCCGGGGCTGCACTGCCAATTGGCATGCATGGCGTGCAGACCGAAGGTCGGCGAACCACCACCGATCACTAGATCGGGTTGCACCTCATCGATCAGCCGCTGAACCGAGACGCGCGCGGCTTCAAACCCCGCACGCCGCTCATCGACCGCCGCCTGATGAAGATGCCCGTCGTAGACATGCAGCCCTGCCAACGCGACCGAGCCGGCAGAGCTCACCGCTTCACAGAGTTCCCGCGCACCGGTTGCAACCCCCGTCCGCCCCATCCCACAATCGACATCGACAAACAGCCGCAGGGGCTTTGGCTCAGAGGCAAAACGCGCGTCCATCACCGCCAGCGCATCGAGGTCATCAACCAGCGCAGCGAAGGAGGTCGCGGGGAATTTCTGCGCAAGCATCGCCAGCCGCCCGACATTCGGACCGACCGGTTGGTAGGCCAGCAACACATCACGCGCGCCGGCCATCGCCAGCATCTCAGCTTCCGCGATCGTGGCACATTTGAACTGGTCGATCCCCGCCTCCAGCTGCAGCCGAACCACCTCAGCCATCTTGTGGGTCTTCACATGCGGGCGTAACCGTGCGACATCTCCCTCCACTTGGGAAATCATGCCCACGATATTTTTCCTGACCCTGTCGGGCCAGACGAGAAGTGAAGGCGACGGGATCTCATCGAAAGCGTCTGCGTGGAATGGCGGTGGTTGGGTACTCATGATCGTATTTTTCCGAATTAGCTGATTGAGTCTAATCCCGCTGCACTTTCAAGCGCACGAAAATCCGACCTAGTGGTGAAGTAATGAGCGCTGCCCTGCGGGTTTCGATCGTCCCGCTAGTACTAACGACCGTGGTGGCAGCCGATGTCCACTTCGCCAAGTCGTTCGACGTCTCGATCGCATAGATCAAATCGGTGTTCGCCGTGTCAGCTTTGAACTCGAAGCCCAAGTCCGTCAGCACCGGCTGGTTGAGCATCGGGTCCGGCACGGATGGATTCGAGTTGAGCGCGTATTCCAGCAGGTTGCTACGTCCGTCACCATCGATGTCGGCGGCGGCACCCGTATCGTTTCCATCCGGGATGTGGTTGCTCGCCCACAGCGCATAACCACTGAGGGTTTCCGTTCCATAGAATTTCAAGGAGAGTGATCTCAACGTCCCGACACTCCCCGCACGGCGGTCGGCGATTCTCACCGTCCAATCACCCGCCGACGATTCCCCCCAGTGGCGCACGCTCAAAAACGTGTAGTTGCGGATGTTGTTATTGCCATCGCTGTGCACCTCGGTGAACTGGCTGACCATCCCCGACGGCGAGGTCAGGAAGATCTCGAGTTGCCCCCGCGAGCCGTGATCGATGTCGACAGTGAGATGCACGTGCTCGAGTCGCAGTGAGTTTCCATCCACACTCAAAATCTGCGTGATCCCTGCCTCACTGTTATCAGAGATTGCCACGTCCAATGCACCGGACTCGATGCTCTGCGTCACCTGGCTGCCCAAATTCGTCCAGTCGTCCGCCAGCGCCACGGCTGCAGCCGCATCGATCATCCCCGCCCCATATCGGTGATTGAAGTGGAA
>JBLHKE010000454.1:0-6512 GCA_047619485.1 Verrucomicrobiales bacterium
GGCAGGGAGTAGTCACCAGTGACGGGGCAGACGCGGCAGAGACCGGAAATCTATCGAGTGGCCAGTCGTCGATCATCGAGGCATCAGTCGATGGGCCAGCCGAATTGACCTTTCAGTGGAAGGTATCCACTAGCCAGTTCGACTCCTTTCGATTTTTCATCGATGGTTCTCCGAGAGCCTCTTCATCAGGGGAGTCGGATTGGAAACGGGAAACGCTGTTCATTGGATCGGGCACTCATACGATCAAGTGGACCTACTCGAAGAATTCGACTTTCTCGGTCGGCAGCAACCAAGCCTGGCTCGACCATGTCCGCCTCAGTTACAGCTACGAACATTGGCTGCGCGCTTATTTCAATCCAACCGAGCAGGCGAATCTGTTAGTCAGTGGCTCCGACGCAGATCCCGACATGGACGGGACGAACAATTTGCTCGAGTTCCTGTTCGACCTGCACCCGAAACGCCCCGACGCGGACTCGCCGAATCTGCCGAGGGTGACGATCGTCGAATCTGGCGGCCAGAAATTTGGAGCACTGATCTGGACACAGCACCAGAAGCGCGCTGAGACGCTCGACCTATCGGTCGAGTTCTCGACCCATTTGGAGGCCGGCAGCTGGCAAACGCTCTCTGCACCCGTCGAGGAAATTTCGACCGCCTCCCCATTGCGCACTTTACGCGTCATCAACCCGGCACCGCACTCGAGCCCGGTGCGCGAGTTCTACCGGCTAACTGCTGGAACTCCGCCCTAGCTCTCCAAGACCACCAGCTGGAAGAATTTCATCAGCGCCGAGGTGTCGGGGTCGGTGAATTTTACCGACTGGATTCCGGCGTCCTCAGACTCGATTTCTTCCAGCTCGATCAGTGGAAACCACTCGTCGAGATCAGTCGAATAAGAGATCGAATAGCTCACCGATCCGACCCGATCCGCAGGGCGCATGAAAGTGAGCGTCGTAGCTCCTCCGCTTGACTTTGCCACTTTTGGCAATGCGTCATGATCGCCCGGAGTAGCCACTTTGGGCAATAGCCCGAGAGCGTATTCCATGAAGTTCGGGATTCCATCGTAATCGGGATCAGCCTCCGCGCCACTGATGAGAAGGTCATCGAGTTCCACCGCGGTAAATTCCATCGACCTCCAATCCTCGAAGCTCAAGCTGATCGCGAGATCGTCCTCCGCAGTAAGCACCAGACCCTTCAGCGGATTCCCCCTCGCCCCGCCCACGATGACGTAGGTTCCTGCCCCGTAGCCGATGCCATTAAAATCGACTTCGCTGACCACATCGGTCACCGCCCAGTTGACCCCGTCTATCGAAGTGAGAACCTTCGCGGGGAAACCGTCCTCCGGTAAGGGATCGCCAACGGCGACAAACTGCTTTCCGTTGTTCGTAACGCTGCGCAACCTGGTGAACACGACAATATTCTGGCGGGTCCAGACGGCCGCATCGGTCGATGTCAGGATAGCCCCGTTCTGCCCGACCACCACGTAGATTCCATTTAGGTAGCTAGACGCAAAAAAGTAGTCAAAGCTCCCCGGGCCACTCGAGGCCCGCGTCCAGAGCTGACCATCGGTCGAATGCACGATCACGCCGTCCGCGCCGACAGCGACGAACTTGCCATCACCATAGGTGACTCCCTGCAGCGCCGCCGAGGTTGGGGGAACCCCCAGCTCCCAGTTCACTCCATCAGTCGAATAGCGAGCGGTTCCAGATCCGCCGACAGTCACAAACCTCCCGTTGCCAAATGCGCAACCCGATAGCAAGACACTTGTCCTCACATCTCGCGGAGTCCAAGTCACACCATCCGGAGAGGTCAGCGCAGTTCCAGTAGATCCGGTGGCAAGGAACAAGCCGTTGCCGTAAGTGACACCACGCAGAGCTTCGCCCGTATTGGAGACCTGCTGGGTCCAGGTGACCCCGTCAGGCGAAGTAACGATTCCGCCAGGATCGCCGACGGCGACGAACTGCCCGCCTCCATAAGCAACACCGCCGAGGTCACTACTCGTGCCCGAGTCATGTGGTGTCCACACCGACTGGGCCGCTGCGGGGATACATCCGCAGACGATGGAGAAGGTGATGAGATATAGGGGTGTCAATCGGGACATCATAGAGGGCTTTTTTTGCGGATGGGGGCGCATGCCGTTGCCGGGAGCAAACGCACGACTTTCTGATCCTGACCGTCTTATGAAGGTGGACAGGATCGGGCAAACCTGCAGCTCAAGTTCAATCATTTCAAGATAATTGTGACCGGTTCAGGGTTCCAACCGTCTGAACTGGTACAGTGCATCGAATCCCTTTAACAGAAGGACTCTGGAGACATGATTTCAATCGACACCTCCCGTTCCTTCATATTCGATAGCTATTCCCGATTCTGCGTCCCACCCGGCTGAGATCGGCCTAATCTCCCAAAACTTCCATGAAAATCCCAGATAACACCATTTGCTCGAATCAGCTTCGTTGGATTCTCTTTTCGCTCGCCAATCTGGCGCTCGTTTGCTTTGCCAATGCGGGGCTAATCACTGGCGAGCATGTCGTCACCAACCTCAACGACGCCGGCGACGGCTCCCTCCGCGCCGCGCTCCACGCCTCGAACGAATCCGACGGCTCGGACGTGATCGTCTTCGGCGAGGGCGCCTCTTCGGGGACGATCCACCTGCAATCGCCACTCCCCGCAATTTTCGGAGTCGTCACGATCGATGGCCCTGGAGCCGATGCGCTCAGCATCAGCGGTGATTCCGACGATGACGGATCCCCCGACGTAGCCATCCTCGCGATCGTAGGATCGTTTGCCAATGCGACCGTCTCCGGACTTACCCTAGCAGAAGGCGTTGGCCATACCCACGCGCCCCAGCACGATGACGATGAAGAGGACGAAGAGTGGCAAGCCGGCTTCGGAGAGAACGATAGCAGTCACTATCACCGCCGCCGTGGTGGAGCCGTGACGGTCGCTTCCGGTGCGACCCTAAATCTCGAGAAGGCTGCCGTAATCGACTGCGTCGCTCGCAAACACTACCAGCAGCCAGAATCAGCAGCCGATCTTCGCAACTTCGATCATGCAGAAGACGACGACGATGACCACGACCGCCACGGATTCCCCGCCGGCGCCGGCATTGCGGTGTTACTCGGCAACCTCCACATCAACAGCTGCCTGATCGCCAACAACCGCATCGGTGACGACCAGACCATCGTCCAGCAGGACGAAGAGAGCGTCGGCGACGACCGTGGAGAAGACGAGGAAGATCGCACCGTCGGCGCTGGCGCGGCCATCTTCCTGATCGGCTCCCCCTCCAACGAAGTCACCATCACCAACTCGACGATTTCCGGTAACGATGCGAACTCCCACTCGCAGGGCAACGCCCACTCTGGTGCCATCTACGTCGCGCAGTTGTCTGGCGAGGACGACATGGAATGGGATGGCGAGGAGGAGGATTTCGAATTCCACGGCGGCCTCGACTTCGGCGACGACGAAGAGGAAGACGACAAAGATGAGAGTGAGAGTGAAGAAGACGAGGAGCGCCCACGTTTCACCGTCGTTCTCACCAACAACACGGTCGCTGACAACACCACCGACCGCGGATGCGCCGGCCTAGTCGTCAAAAACCACCGCCCGCGATTGATTCTTAAAAACAACCTCTTCGCCCAAAACGTGGTCGAGGATGATGAAAGCACCTGCAACTACCGCCGCCGCGGCGGTGGACCGAATCAACCAGCAGCGGTATCGATGGGCGGCAACATCTTCGATGATGCCAGCGGCAATGCTTTCCTCACCGCAACCAATGACCTCACCGAGAACAGCTCGCTCGTCCTCGGAACACTCGCCGACAACGGCGGCCCGACTGCGACCCACGCCATCGGCGAAGGTTCAGCAGCGATCGGCAACGCCGTCGAAGGTGCACCTGAGAACGACCAGCGCTGCCTCGCCCGCAGCGATCCAGCTGATTCTGGTGCCTACGAATTCGGTGCTGGTGGCGGCCCCGTGAACACGCCACCTGTCGTCGTTGTCGAGATCGAGGACATCTCGGTTAACCTCGGCGCCGCGCCGATGACCTTCAGCGTGCACCCGACCTTCTACGATGCCGAGGATTCCGACCTAGAGCTGGACTACGCCGTGACCGTGAACACCGACAGCGGCGTCGTCACCACCTCGGCGATCGCCTTTTCCGACGGCAACCTCACCCTCACCTTCGTTGGCATCGGTGTCAGCGAAATCGAGATCACCGCGACGGATACCGGCGGGCTGAGCGCCTCCACCCGCTTCAAGGTCAGCGTCGGCGACAATCAGAAGCCCGTCATCTCGGGCATGCCCGACAATCTCTCCGCGCCGACTGACCCGGGCAGCGCAACCGCCGTGATCAGCTGGACCACACCGACCGCTTCCGACAATGTCGGCGTCATCTCCTTCACTAGCACCCACAGCCCGGGAGACACCTTCCCGCTCGGATCAACGACCGTTACCTACACAGCCACCGATGCGGCCGGCAACTTCTGCGACGCCAGCTTCACCGTGAGCGTGAGCGACACCGAGAAGCCCGAGATCGCGAGCGTTCCTGACAACATCTCCGTGCCGACCGACGCGGGCAGCGTCACAGCCGTCGTCAGCTGGACAGCTCCGACTGCTTCTGACAATGTCGGCGTCGCCTCCTTCGTCAACACCCACAATCCCGGCGACACCTTCCCGCTCGGGTCGACGACCGTGACCTACACCGCCACCGATGCCGCTGGCAACGTCTGCGACGCAAGCTTCACCGTGAGCGTGGGCGACAGCGAGAAGCCAGTGATCAGCGGAGCGCCAAACGACATCGTCACCACCACCGAACCTGGCTTGGCGACTGCGGCCGTCGCCTGGACACCACCGACCGCGACCGATAACGTCGGCGTCGTCTCCCTCACCAGCAGCCACCCCCCCGGCAATGTGTTTTCGGTCGGAGTGACGACCGTGACCTACACGGCGACGGATACGGCCAGCAACGTCTGCACCGACAGTTTCACCGTGACAGTCAACGACGAGGAGAAGCCGGAGATTGCCGGCCTTCCCGACGACATCGTCGTGCAAGCCGAGCCCGGAAATACCACCGCAGTCGTGACCTGGGAAGAACCTACCGCCACCGACAATGTCGGCGTCACCAGCCTGACGGCTAATCTCCCCTCCGGCTCCGACTTCCCGATCGGCGAGACCGTCGTCGTCTACACGGCAGAAGACGCCGCCGGCAATGTTTGCATCGCGGCCTTCCTAGTCACGGTCGAAGAGCCCGAGGGCGGGTTCTTCCTCGACTTCATCAGCATCCGCAGCGATCCCGCGCCGGGCACCGACGGGTCGATCTTCAACACCTACCAGAGAGCCTTTATCAACGAGAGCGATCTCGTTGTTTTCTCTGGCTCGGTGAGCGGCGGCGGCAGCGCCGGGAATACCGGTGTCTGGTTCGGTGATGTCGACAGCATCGCTGAAGTCGCGGTCGGAGGTGCCACCGCAGGCACGGGTGTCAACTACGGTATCTTCACTAGCGTGAACATCTCTGATACCGACGAGATCTCGTTCAATAGTCAGCTGACCGGCGCCGTGACCAGCAGCAGCGATGTAGCACACTTCGCCCCCGCAGGCGCCTCCCCACTTGCTAGCCAGGCACGCGAGGGCGGCGCGGCACCAGGTACCCCTGGCAACTTTAACGTGATCAGTGCTTCGGTTGCCGGTTCCAACATGAACGCCTTCCCTGGGCGCCTCGAGATCGCCACCCCGATCACCGCACGGGACGACTCCGGAATCTGGTCAACGCACACCGGCACACTCGAGCTTGCGGCCAGAGAGGGCGCGGACGCCGACGCCATCCCCGGCGCGAAGTTCGGTCACATCACCGCGTCCATGAGCATGAACGAATCGGGCGAGATGGCGTTCATCGCAAGCCTCACCAGTGCCGGTGGCGGCAACGTCGCGGTCTTCAGTGGTCTCCCGGGCAACTTCGACGTGGCATTCCGCCGCGACGGCGTGGCACCAGGCACCGGAGGCGCCACCTTCCGACTGTTTGGGGCGGCCGCCATCGGCGGGTCGGGTGACGTCGCTATCTTCGGCAGCGTCAACAACTCGAGCGCCCTCGGAGTCTCCTCAGCCAATAACGACGGCATCTGGACGAACATCAGCGGGACAACCGCGCTGGTCGCCCGCGAGGGTGATCAGGTAGCAGACCTGCCAACAGGCGTCATCTTCGAGAGCTTTAAGGAGAGCTTGGTAGCGGACGACGGCTCGGTCTGCTTCTCAGGATTCGTGAAAGGCCCAGGGGTCAATTCCTCCAACGATGGCTGCCTCTGGAGCAACGCCAGCGGAAGCCTCGTAACCCTGATGCGCGAAGGCGGTCTAGCTCCGGGCACCGACGGCTCCCAGATCAAATCGATCAACGGGTTCAGCTGCAACAACAACGCCACCGTCGGTATTGTCGCCGACATGATCACCGGCATCGGCGACGCAACTTCAGGTAGCACTCAGGCTCTCTGGCTCTCCAATCCAGAGACCGCAGAGCTCGACCTCGCGCT
>JBLHKE010000455.1:0-6506 GCA_047619485.1 Verrucomicrobiales bacterium
TTCAGCGAGGACAAGTGGACGCACATTGTTTTCACCTGGGGAGGATTCAACAGCGGCAGCAAGAAGGCGACCGCCAAGCTCTACATCGATGGGAAGCACAACGGCACGCTGACCGGTTGGAACCAGCAATTCACCTGGGGCGATTCGGAAACTTCGCGGCTACTGCTCGGGCTCCTCTATGTCGGTTTGCTCGATGAGTTCTCGTGTTTTGATCGGGCGCTCACACCGGACGAGGTGAAGTCGATCTTCGCGCGTGAGGGCGGAGTCGGGGGGCTTTTGAAGTGACCTCGATCAGCTGAGGAGCTCGCGCACGACGCGCGCATCTGCCTCTTCCACCAGCCGGATATCTCTCGGGCCGATGCGGAATTTTAGCTCGCGGTGATCGAGGCCAAACTGGTGCAGGATCGTCGCCAGCCAGTCGTAGTGGTTGACGATGCCTTCGACGGCGTGGTGGGAGAACTCGTCGGTGGCACCGTGGACGTGGCCGGCGCGGAAGCCTCCACCCGCGACCCACTGGCTGAACCCGTAGGTATTATGGTCGCGCCCGACGTTGTCGCGGTTGGTGTTGCCACTGCGAAATTGGATCACGGGTAGTCGTCCCATCTCGCCGCCCCAGTGGACGATGGTGGAGTCGAGTAGGCCGCGCTGTTTCAGATCGCGCACCAGCGCGGCAGCCGGCTGGTCAATCTCGGCACAGCGCGCCGGGAGTTCAGATTTGATTGAACCGTGGTGGTCCCAGTTCTGGCCGTTGCAGAAGATCTGCACGAAACGTACGCCGCGCTCTACCAATCGCCGGGCGATCAGACAACGCTTCGCATAGCTGTCCGTGTGTTTGCCGCCGATGCCGTACATGTTCTTGATCGATTCTGGCTCGCCTGACAGATCGAAGGCTTCTTTCGCAGCCCCCTGCATGCGCGCTGCGAGACCATAGCTGGCGAGCCGTGCGGCGAGATCGTTTTCGCCCGGGTGCTCGGCGAGGTGTTTCTGATTGAATTGCTCGAGCAGATCGAGCTGGGCACGCTGGGGAGTGCCGCGCAGGTGGGGAGGGGCGTCGAGATTGAAAATCCTCGGCTCGGTCGGCCGGACGACGGTCCCTTGGAAAATCGCCGGCAGCTTTCCCTGGCTCCAATTCTCACTGCCTTCCTGCGGCAGTCCACGTGGATCCGTAAGCGCCACGAATGCGGGCAAGTCTTGCGTCTCGCTGCCGAGCGCGTTTAGCAACCAGCTGCCGAGAACCGGGCGACCGTGTACCGGGCTACCGGTGGTGAGGGCGAAATTCGAAGGCACGTGGTTGTTCGAGCCAGTGCGCATCGAGCGGATCAGAGTGATGTCATCAGCGATGGTGCCGAGCTGCGGAAGCAACTCCGAGAGTTCCATTCCGCACTTGCCGCGGTGGTGGAATTCCCACCCCGGCCCCATGATCTCGCGGCTCGCCTGCGCCGCGTTGTCGAACTTCAAATCTCCACCGAAACTCTGACCGTTGCGTTTCACCAGCTCGGGTTTGGGGTCGAAAAGATCAACCTGGCTCGGGCCACCGAGCATGTACATCGAGATCATCGCGCGTGCCTGTGGCTCGTGCGGTGGCTGCTTCGGCAAGAGGTCGTGCATGCGGCGCTCGAGGTCCGGTTTCTCGAGCGCCGTGTTCTTGTCACCGGTTTCTGCGAGCAACCCGTCCTGCTTGAGGAGCCACGAAGCAGCGACCGTTCCTAGGCCAAATGAGGAGGTGCGTAGCAAGCTGCGGCGGGTGAGGAAGCGAGGATCCATGGAGAGAATCTGTTGGTGGTGTCGGTGGTGTGCGAGGGAATTCTAGCGCGGATACGGGCTAGTCGAAATAGAGGAAGCGGTTGGAGGCCAAAAGCACTTGGCAGAGTGCGGCGAGCGCGCGGTGGGCTGCGTCGGCCTTGGGATCCTGCTGGGCAAAATGATCTCGCTGTGACGCCAGGAACTGCTCGCAAATTTGTAACTCCTCAGCCGTCGCGGGTTTCGCGAAGAGCCTCAGATACAGCAGTGATAGCCGTTGCGCATCTGTCTCCGACTCAGCCATCAACGATCGCGCCAGCGTTTCTGAGACTCCGATCACTTCTTGGTCGTTCAGAAACCACAGCGCCTGAATCGCGACGGTTGTGTTCCGACGCTGATCGCAGTTAGGTACCATTTCGGGCTGGTCGAAGGTCGCCAGCATATTCGATGGCAGACGGCGCTGTACTTCTACAAAGGCGCTGCGGCGGTTCTTGTTTCCACCGATCACCGCTTTTCCCTCGCTATCGGCACTCACCGGGCTGGCCGGACCGCCGAGGGTAGCGTCGAGTTGTCCGCTCACGTGGAGCAACGCGTCGCGGATCGCCTCCGCCTCGAGCCGCCGCAAATTCGCTCGCCCGAGCAAGGAGTTCTCCGGATCGACCTGTTCCAGTTCGGGGCGGCGCAGCGATTGCTGCTGGTAGGTTTTGGATAGCAAGATCATCCGGTGTAGGCGCCTCTGATCCCAGCCATGCTCGACGAAGTCGTTCGCCAACCAGTCGAGCAATTCCGGGTGCGATGGTTTCTCGCCCGCGATGCCGAAGTCGCCGGGAGTCGCTACCAGCCCGCGGCCGAAGTGGTGCATCCACAAGCGGTTCACAAACACGCGTGCGGTCAGCGGGTGCGTCCCGTCAGTCAGGCTGCGCGCGTAGGCGAGTCTGCGCCCCGTAGTTTTGCTACCCGGATCATCGACCGGCACTGCCAACTCCGGGCGGTGTCGACGCAGCACCATCAGCTCAGCGGGCTCCACCGCCTCGCGCGGGCTCTCTGGGTTGCCTCGGAAGAAAACCTTGCTCACTGGGATTTCGCCTGCGGGTTCGGTCGTCGCCATCACTAGGCGCAGCGGTGGCTTCTTGGTGCGTATCTTCGTCACCTTCTGCTTCTCTTCCTCGAATTTCCGAAAGGCCGCCCCATCGTATTCAACTAACAAACCGATAATGAAATCGACAGGCTTCACCATCGGGTAGAGATCGAGGAGTTGCTTTTGCCTCTCGTCGCGCTCACCAGCCCCTTTCAAAACCGCCTCACGTGTCGCCTCGCGGAGCTCTTCCGGCACATCGGCGAGTTTCTTTTTCTGAATCTCCGCGCAGTGGGCACGCCGCCGCCCCTCGATCTCGTCCTCGACCGCCTTCGCCTCTACTTCAATACGCGCCCTCTCGGCGTTTACTTCGGCAGTGGTCATATCCACCAGTCGGCTATTTGGCTGCTGCCAATTACTAAGCGGGAACGCCGGGTCGAAAACTGCCCGGAAACGATAGTAGTCGTCGATCCCGATCGGGTCATATTTGTGATCATGACACTGCGCACAAGCGACGGTTATCCCCAACAGGCTGGAACTCACCACTTGGATGGCCGATGCCACCGCGGTATTGCGATCTGTAAGGGTGTTACTCGCCTGGGTCGGGTCGGGAGCCATGCGTAAGAATCCCGTGGCGGTCAGCAGTTCGAGGTGGCGTGGGTCGTTGATGTCACGATCGCCCTCGATCATCTCGTCGCCCGCAAGCTGTTCGGTGATGAACTGGTCGATTGGTTTGTTGTCGTTGAATGCATCGACGACGTAGTCGCGGTAGCGCCACGCGTGTGCTCGTTTCGGGTCGGAGACACCGAGCCCGTCCGATTCTGAGAACCCGGCGGCGTCGAGCCAATGCCGTGCCCAGCGAACGCCAAACTGTGGCGAGGCGAGATAGCTATCGACCAGGCGCTGGTAGGCTTCGTCAGCAGAATCGTTGACGAAGGTTTCCACTTCTGCTGGCGTCGGCGGCAAGCCGGTCAGATCGAAACTCAAGCGCCGGATCAGGGTGCTCCGGTCTGCCGCTGGCGAAAACCCGAGCCCTTTCGCCTCCAATCTCGCGGCAATGAATTGATCGATCGGTGCCGGGAGATCATCCCCGCCTGGCACTTCAGGAGTCGCCACCGGCTGGAATGCCCAGTGCTCGAGTTCCTCTAGTGTGAATCGCGCCTCCTCCACATTCTCCGGCTCTGGCCGTGCGGTCTGCGCGCCTTGCTCGATCCACTCACGGATCCGCTGCTTCTCCGCGGAAGAGAGTTTCTTCTCGCCCTTCGGCATCTCATCGGAGGCGATCATTTCCCAGAGCAAGCTCGCGTCCACATCGCCCGGCTTCAAAGCGGCACCCGATTCGCCGCCCTCGACCATCAGTCTGACCAGTCGCACATCCAACTCACCCTTCATCACCTCGTCCTCTCCGTGGCAGTGGAAACAGGACGCCTTGAGGATCGGGCGCACGTCGGTCTCAAACTTGAGCGCCTCGACCGCGAGCGCCTGCGATGTCCAGCATGCCAGGACGGCGCTGAGAAGCATCTGTGCAATCAATTTCATCTGGGACAATGGGTGAAAAACGAGCGGCTTAGGGGAAAGCGAAAAATAAATGATAAATAGATGCGCAGGATTTTTGGCCAGCACCAAGGCGGATAAGGCGATTATAGCGGGCTATTTGAGCCGAATCCAACACAGGTGATGGCGAAAAAGACTAGTAGATATTGATTAGTTGTTTTTCGTTTTCCCCTTATCTGGGCTTCGCAATATCGAGGAAGACGATGATTGAGGGGTTGCCGACAGGGGTGTAATGACCGGTGAACTGCAGGGTTCCTGACTTCTGATCGACCTTGAAAGCCGCGATGTTGTCGCCCCTCTGGTTGCAGGAGTAGAGGAAATTACCCGTGGGGTCGAAGTTGAAACTGCGCGGGTAGTTGCCCCGCGTCCACTCGTCGGCAACGAAGGTGAGCTCACCGTTATCGCCGATAGAGAAGATCGCGATGCTGTCGTGCAGGCGGTTGCCGACGTAGACGAATCGACCGTCTTCGGAAATTTGGATGCCGGAGCAAAAGTTGCTGCCAGCGAATCCAGGTGGCAAGCTTGAGATTGTCTGCCGGTCTTTGAGAGTTCCCTTGGCTGAATCGTAATCGAACAATACGACAGTGGATCCCTCCTCTTGGAGGGAGTAGAGCCAGCGACCGTTCGGATGGAAGTGGAAATGCCGTGGCCCATCGCCCGGGGGCAATGAGACGGAGGCCGGGTCATTCGGCGTCAGAACGCCCTTTTTGTCATCGAATTTCCAGACGTAGATTTTGTCCAATCCCAGATCGACGTGCAACACAAACCGTCCGGTCGGATCCGCCTCGATCATGTGGGCGTGTGGCTGGTCGTGCCCACTGAATGCAAAGCTACCAGGAGGCGCGTTGGTTGCTTTGGTCGGACCGACTTTTCCGGAGTCTTTCTTCACGTCGCTCGCCGCAGCTAGTCGCCCATCGGGCAGTATTGGCAGCACCGCGACGGAACCTCCAAAGTAGTTGGCCACCAGCACGAAACGGCCGGATGGATGGACGCTGAGATGGGCGGGTCCCTTGCCTCCAGAGCTCACCGTGTTCAACAGCTTCAACGAACCATCGTCCGGATCGACCGCGAAGGAACTCACTGATCCCGCCTCGCTCTCGCCGCTCCTCTCCGTCTCATTGGCGGAATACAAGCGTGTCTTTTTCGCATTAAAGGCGAGGGCGCTCGGGCTAGTCCCCATCTCATGCAATCCGCTTGGGGTCATGGCGCCGGTAGTTCGGTCTACCTGAAATAGATGGATGCCGCGACCGTTACCGGGAGGCAGATCCACCTGCGTATCCAACATGTTCTTGAGTGGCGACGTGTAGGTTCCGACATAGGCCATGAGTGGCTTGCTCGGCTCTTCCGCTTGCGTCTCAATCAGAAAAACAAACAATGCAATCAGAGCGAGGGCGATGCTCTGAATAGAGCGAAGTAAAAAGGGTGACTGTATCATACCGATCAATATATGACTGCTAGCTATGGAGTGAGCAAGCGGGGACTTGCCCACGGCGCAGCCTGTGTCGCGGCAAACTGCGCTTTCAATCCCGCCGTCAGTTTTCGATTTTTACCTGCCAATCGCGGTCGTAGGGCAGATCCAGTGGGTGGCGAGAGGGAGGGCGATGACGCCATTCTACAGGCCGTGGAGGTGCAACCAGACCCGGGCGCATGGGTGTTGATTGTAGTAGCGCAATTCACACTGGGCGATAGGATTAGTCTCTAACTATGACCGCCTTCCATATCAATAGCCAGAACGTTCTCCGGCGTTGTAGTTTTCTCCTTGCTGCTGGTGCGACGCTGATAAGTTCGCTACATCGGACGGGACGATGCGTGATTTGGAGATGACTTGAACCTCGACATGAACTGCTCCCTTCCATCGTTTCGTCAAATCGCCGCTGTCGTCGCGATTGTGTTCCAGTCGGTGTCATGCTCTGATGCCAAAGAAGATGACGGCGGCAAATTCCCGAAGGAGATCCGACCGATGTTGGAGAAATTCTGCCTCGACTGCCACTCGACCGAGGAGCAGAAGGGGGACTTGGACCTCGAACGCTTCGATTCGCTCGATGCGGTTCATGGCGATGGCAAGATTTGGCAGCTAGTCGAAGAGCAGATCGAACTCGGCGAGATGCCGCCGAGAAAGAAGCCGCAGCTATCGGCG
>JBLHKE010000456.1:0-6505 GCA_047619485.1 Verrucomicrobiales bacterium
GGGCTGAAGTCTTGGAATTTCGAGCTCGGCTGGGAGACGGACGTCTGGTACTCGCTGGTCGCCAGGTGTTGGCCGGTCGGCGACCACACCTTCTATGGCTACTGGGTGCGATCGGGCAAGACTGGCGAATGGACGCACATGGTGACAATGGACGTGGCTGCAAAAGATTCTTATCTCCGCGGTGGCAACGACTCGTTCATCGAGGACTGGCTCGCGACCGGCAAGGAGTTGCGCACCACGCACCTGCGCAAAGGGTGGAAGCGCAAGCCGGATGGCGAATGGCATGCGTTCGGTCGGGCGCGCTACTCGGTCAACAGCTGGGACCTCACTGAAGGCAAGCGCTCGTTCAATTTCAAGACCAACTGGGACGGCGGCGTCGCGAAGGATGCGACCGGCGAGTTCTATTACATGAAGAGCGGCGGTGCGAATACCAAACCCACGGCCGAGAACCCGTCGACACATTCGATCAAGCGGACCGAGGGGAAGCCGGGCTACAAGCCGATCAGAGTTTCTTTGGCGAAAGTGAACGCAGCCGAAGGCGGGAAAGTGACAGTGACTTGGGAGATCGATCCCAAAGGCGCGCCGCAGTTCAGTTTTAAGCTTGCTGCCTATGCCACGGCCAAGGCGAACGGCGGGCGTCGAGAGCTGGCTGCAATCGAGAAATCCGAACCACACATCAGGAGCGTGGAGCTCGAGCTACCGGCGGGAACTGATCGGGAGTCGGTGGCGCTGGTGCTTGTCTGCCGCGACATCTTTGACAACGATTCGAAACCGATCGCGGTGGAGTAGAGTCAAAGATGATGGTGAAGTTACGGGTATCCCTTGAAGGCACCTTGCGACGCTGAGGGAGGTTCGTCTAAACTCAGGTGGTTTCAGCTACGGGGCTGGCCAATCAGAACCAGCGCCTACTTTTTTCCACCGGGAGCTGCGGGCTTCCCTTTACGCTTCTTCTTCGTACGCTTGGGATTGGTGTTCGCGCTCTTCCACAGTTCGATCTGAGTGACATCGTTCTTCGATTCCAATCCTGTCGTACTGCGGCCGCCGCTAACTTCTTTCTCCAGCTGCGTCAGCAGCCGCTGGGCGATTTCTGGTTTCTCAAGGTAGAGGTTCCGTGTCTCGCCGGGGTCGGCGGACATGTCGTAGAGCTGTGCCTTCGGCGCATCTGCAGGTGCCTCGCCCTCCTTTGGCGAAGACCATCCGCCGGAAGCTTTGGCCAGCGCCAGTTTCCATTTTCCCTGCCGGTAGGCGAAGTGTCCGCTGATCGAGTGATGGATCACGCCGGCGCGGGATGATTCGATTGGTTTCCCCGAGAGGGCTGGTAAAATGCTGACGCTGTCCTCGCAACTGCTGGCGGGCAAGTCGCCCCCCGTGATCTCGGCGACGGTCGCGAACAGATCGGTGAGGCAAATCAACTGGTCTGAGCTCGTCGCCGGGTTCACCTTTCCTGGCCAACGGACGATGAATGGGATGCGATGCCCGCCGTCCCAGATATCCGCCTTGGAACCACGCAGGTGGGCGCTGACCTGATGCCCCTGCGCTGCTAGCGCGCCGATGTCTGCGGCCTTCGAGCAACCGTTGTCACTGGTGAAGATAATAAAGGTGTCGTCGGCGATGCCGTTCTTCTCCAGTGCGGTGGTGACCTCTGCGATGACGTTGTCGGTTTGCATGACGAAGTCCCCATACTTGCCGAGGCCGCTCTTGCCGACCCAGTCTGGCGACGGGACGATCGGGGTGTGTGGTGAACCGAGTGGCAGGTAGAGGAAAAACGGTGCTTCCTCGCCAGCGTGCCGGTTGATGAACTCGACAGATTTCTCCGTTAATCGGGGCAGCATGTTGACGACCTTGTCATGCTCGATGACGCGGTCGTTTTCGATCACTGCCTCCATGTTGCGCGCGTGGTGGAAGCCGTGGTAGTAGTCGAATCCACGGTGCACTGGGCCATCTGGGATCTTGGCACCGATCGGGGGCGTCTTGTGCTGCTTCTGCGAATAGCGTTTGCCGGTTTTTGGATCGAGGTACTCGAAGTCGAGGTGCCACTTGCCGATGATGCCAGTCTTGTAGCCCTGGGATTTTAGGAACGTCGCCACGGTCGGGCGGTTCTTGTCGATGAGGCATGGGGCGAAGCCGGTGACGACCCCTTTCTGCAAGCGTGTGCGCCAGCTATAGCGGCCGGTCATGATCCCGTAGCGGGTCGGCGAACAGACGGATGATCCCGAGTGGGCATCGGTGAAAATCATGCCCTGCGTGGCGAGCTTGTCAGCGTTCGGTGTCGGGATCTTGCTGGTTTCTGGGGCGAGGCAGTGGATGTCGCCATAGCCGAGGTCATCGCAGATGATGTAGACGATGTTTGGTTTGGAGCCAGCGGCGGCTGGGTCTGTAAAAGTGGCTGCCAGCAGAGCGGCGCAGATCAGTAGTCGTTGCAAAGAAGCTATCATGGAATGGGGGATGGCCATGCTAGCTTCTTAGCGGGGGCGGGTTCGGTCGACAAGGACAAAGCCGCTTGCCGGTTGACGAAAGGGCGTGCGGAGTGCTAGCTCAAGTGGACTTCATTCATGCGAGAACTTGGCCAACGATTTGAATCAGCGATCCTCGGGGCGACCGGAGCTTCGGGCTTGCGCGTGGCCGGGATGATCCAGGAGTTGTGGAGCGGCTATGGCCAGATCTTGCGGGTGGGATTGGAGGGCGGCAGTGCCGGGTCGGTGGTGGTCAAACATGTCAGGCTCCCGAACGGATCGAACCATCCGCGCGGATGGAACTCGGATCGCTCGCACCAGCGCAAGGTGAAGTCCTACCAGGTGGAGACGGCTTGGTATCAAACGTTCAGCGCGCGCTGTGGCGATGCTTGCCGGGTTCCGCGTTGCCTAGCGTTTGAGCGTGATGGGGATGAAGTGCTGATGGTGTTGGAGGATCTCGACGCGGCCGGGTTTCCATCGCGACTGGGGAGTGCCGGGGCGGGGCAGGTGGAGCTGTGCTTGCGCTGGTTGGCAAATTTCCACGCGACGTTCTTGGGTGTAGAACCGAGGGGATTATGGGAGACCGGCACTTACTGGCATCTGGAGACGCGTCCGGACGAGCTGGAAGTGCTCGAAGATCTCGGATTGAAGGCGGCGGCGGGGGCGATCGATGAGCGACTGACGCGTGCGCGCTTTCAAACCTTGGTGCACGGCGATGCGAAGTTGGCGAATTTCTGTTTTGCCGGAGATGCGACGGCGGTGGCGGCCGTCGATTTCCAATATGTCGGTGGCGGTTGCGGGATGAAAGATGTCGCCTATTTCATCGGCAGCTGCCTGGGGGAGCAAGAGTGTGAGTCGCGGGAGTCCGAGTTGCTGGATGGCTACTTCGGAGCTTTGGGGGCGGCGCTCCGGCAGCGCGGAGTCGAGGTGGACGCACTCGAGGAAGAATGGCGCGAGTTGTATCCGGTGGCGTGGACGGATTTTCACCGTTTCTTAAAGGGCTGGAGTCCGGGGCATTGGAAAATCAATTCTTACAGCGAACGTCTGGCGCGCGAGGTGGTTGCTTTGATTTAATCCCATACATTCTTGTTAACAATGAAACTCTCTGAATCTAAGCTCGAACAACTTTTGCAGACGGCCATCGCGGCGGCGAAACGGGCGGGTGCCCACATCCAGTCGGAGGCCGGGAAACCCCGCGAGGTGATAAGCAAGGAGGGGCACACACCTGCATCGCAGGTGGTGACCGAGGTCGACTTCGAGAGCCAGCGGCTGATACTCGAGACACTGGCGGACTCGATGGAGAAATTCGGACTCGGGCTGTTGACTGAGGAGGCTGAGGATGACGATAGCCGGCAGCGATGTGACTATTTCTGGTGCATCGATCCAATCGACGGGACATTGCCGTTCATCGAGAATGTGGCGGGCTATTCCGTTTCCATCGGGCTCACCAGTCGGGCCGGAGAGGCGGTGATCGGTGTGGTTTTTGATCCGGTGACTGGCAACCTCTACCATGCATCGCGTGGAGGTGGTGCGTTCCGTAACCGGGAGCCGATTGTGCTGGGCGACGGTGGCAAGTTAACGCTAGTGATTGATCGCAGCATGGCCTTGCTCGAGAACTGGGAATCGGTGCGTCAGCAGATGGCGGCGATCGCTGTCGAACTGGGGCTGGCTGGATTGAAAGTGATCAACCAGGGAGGGGCGGCGATGAATGCATGTTGGGTGATCGAAAACGCACCGGCCGTGTATTTCAAAATGCCCAAACCACAGCACGGTGGCGGGGCGTTGTGGGATTTTGCGGCCACTGCGTGCCTGTTTGCCGAACTCGGAGGCGGCGTCGTGTGTGACTTTGATACGGCACCACTGAAGTTGAATCGAGAGGGATCGCCCTACATGAATCGCGAGGGGGTGATCTTCGCCTCTAGCGAAGCTTTGGCAGCTGCGGTGCGCGGCCTTTCGCGATAGTTGGCAGAGCGGAATGGCTCTTGAGGACGAGTCTATCGACTACCGGGGCGAGGCTGTCTACGGGGTGACTAGGCGCGTGGTGAGCTGGTGCTGGTGGTCAAGGTCGACAAGGCCAAGATGCTGGCGCCGATGCGTTTTCTGCGGCGGTGGCGCGGTCGCTTGGTGGGGTGCTCTTAGACGCGATCGATCTGAGCCGGTGAAGTAAGTCGGTCAGCGCTCCAACTCCAGACGACTTACTCATCCGACGCGATGTGCTCGTAGACATGGTAGGTGAAGATCTCGCCCACGCCGGGGATCGGGGCTTGGCGCTCGCGAAATATCTTAGGGTCTTCGACGATCTTCATCATGTCCGGATCGAATTTCCGCGCGCGCTTTATGTTGCAGGCGTAGATCACCAGATCCTTGCCACTGGAATTTGCCTCCTCGATCAGCGCGCGCAGTTCGCCCGCCTTCTTCAGGACATGATTGCGCGGATCGTAGCTCACCATCATCCCCTTGGCGGTTCCAAATGAGGCCGTGATCATATTATCGTCCTCTGGCGAGTAGGCGTTTGCCCCCCTGACAGTCGCTACCACCTGGCGGATCGGCTGGCGCGAGTATTGGCATTCGATCTGCCGCGCGTGTGCGGTCGTGAGCCCGTAGAGCGAGACAAATCCGAGCATCGCCAGCGCGGTCGTGATGGCGAGCGCCCTATCTTGACTGGAATTGGGGTCACACTTTCCCCATCGAAACGATGTCATCGCAAACTCGACCCCGAGGGCAACGAAGATCACAAATCCGATCAGAAGGTAGATCACATACCACGAGTGCATCACATCCCCGGCAAGTTGGTTGCGCAGGTACGCTAGAGCCGCGCCTGCGATGGTGGCGAGTCCGGGCAGCAGCAGCCAGGATCGCCGCGTGATCGCGGATGCAATCCCCAACAACATCAATCCCGGCAGGCCGACGAGGAACAGTAGGCGCATTCCCGGATGGGCGGCCGCTTCCGTGGTGAAGGAACTACCGATGTGGAGTCCCGGATTTTGATCCACCGACGACATACCCGAGGTCAGGATCACCCATATATCGCTCCACCAACCGAGCGACATATGCCCGACGAGCGGACCCGTGCTCATGTAGAACCTAACCTGTTCGACCGCTGGGCCGATGAGTTGCAGGTAGATCATTGCCGCCAAGAGGTTAGCGACGACCATGCGCGAGGCGATTGTCACCCGATCGCTACGAGATTTTTCACCAGTGAAGAATATCATCGCGATCGCTGAGACGTTGCTGACAAGTAGGACATCGACTGCAACAGGGACGCAAAGCATCGCAGCGAGTTGGGCGCCGGCCATGTACAGCCAGTCCCGCCACTTGCCAGATCGCAAGGCGCGGATCATGAATAGGAACGCCAAAAGGAGGAAAAAGATCATCTGCGAGTAGCCGCGCGCCTCAACTGAGTAGTGCAAGTGCCAGGGGCAGATCGCCAGTAGGAATGCTGCGCCGAGCCCGACGATGGGACTGGAATACCGGGCGACCAAGACTCCGAGAAGAAGGATGCTGCCGAACGACGCCAGCAGCGGCAGGAAGCGGATCACCGCCTCGCTGAACGGCCGGTCTTCGCTCGACCAGATGCTTGCCCAGATGTCATGCACGGCGCGTGTGGGGATGGTGAACCCGAGGTGGTTGTTGCCCTTATTACGAAAAAACGTATCGCGCCAAGGCAGCGCTTCGCGTTGCAGGCTGCCATCATCCTGCTCGATCATCCTTCCCCAGACGTGCGTTCGCACTGTGTATTCCTCGTCACCCCACAGGCTGTGATCCAGTAGTTGGACGCGGTAGAATCCACCCAGTAGCAGTGCGACCCCGAGGCCGACAATCAACCAACGCGGTAACTTCGGTGGTGTTTTTTCTTCACAGGGCTCATCGATCGGTCGCGACCAGAAGCGTAGCGTGACGAAAAGGGCGACCGCCAGCGATAGGTTGACCGCTGCAGCAATCCACGAATAAACCACGACGTATTGCTCGACCTTCCACGGTCGTCCGGCCGCATCGCGGTTTCCGATCAGGCGTTGTAGTCTCGCGCCCCACGGCTCTTGGGCAGTACACAA
>JBLHKE010000457.1:0-6477 GCA_047619485.1 Verrucomicrobiales bacterium
CCGGGTGAGCGTAATAGGTCGATACTCAGCGCCCACCGCGAGGAGGCGACCACGCACCGTCAGCCGAGTATCCGCACCAAAGAAGAGCGTGGTGCCTGGCTCGATGGTCAGCGTGATGCCATCCGGGACAGTGAGATTGCCTGTGACAGAATAAGGTCCAGCCGCCGCCGTCAGGCTGGTGTTGGCAGCGAGAGTTCCGGAGATCGCTTGGGTTTCGTGGGCATCGTCATACCAAACCGAGGTGGTGGTGGAATCGAGAGCCACCCCATGCGCGTCGAGCGCCTGAACTGTGATCCGGTTGATTCCGGGATCCAACGAAATGCTAGGCCCGGGGAGAAGACCCGCGAGGGCGAGATCGAATGACAGATCCGGATTGTCGGCAGCGAACTGGTGGACTTCGACAGCAAGCGTGTTGGTGCCCACTACAAGGAGATTGGCTGGAGCCTCAAACGTATGAAAAACCTCCTCGTCTGCAGGAGTAACGAAGTCGGTGGCCGGATCGTTCCAGGCGGCGTCCGGCTCGAGATCGTCGCGGACGATCTCAACACCATTGAGATACACGGCCGCTCCGTCATCACGTTGGAGAAGGACCTGGATGGCAGCAAAGGCACTTGGATCGACGACGTAAAAATCGTGGCGGAAATAGGTCGTGATGAATTTGTTGTTGGGATCGCCCCCAAACCCGACCACGGTTTCTTCATCTCCATCACCGTAGCCGAACTGCGCACGGCCACTGCTCCACGCGGAATCGTCAAACTCCCCTGCCCGCCAATCAATCCCCTGATCGGAGCCGTCGTCGAGGTAGCTCCAATCCGCTCCGGCAGGCACGAGATCGACCGGGACAGAACCACCGAAACTCCAGTTGCCAGTGGCGCGATCGATCTGCGCGGGTTGCCCGTTGACCAACACGGCCGCTGCATCGAGCAGGCTAAAATTCCCCGAAACGCTCGAAAGCAATGGCGCAGCGGAGACCGGAAATCCTCCCACCTCGCCGAGTCCAGTTTCGACGGTCAGCCCGGGATCGATCACCGAAAGAACATAGGCACGGCGCTGGTCCATGTAGGAAATGACATTGGCGCGCTGACCGTTCGGGACAAAATCGAGGCACCCAGCAACCAGACTGTCGAACACTGACTTGGAGAATGATGTGTTGACCAGTTCGCGAAGGTGATGGTAGTAGCGCGGCAAGATTTCGGGATGCCGGATGAGATCTTCGAGCAAATCCAGCGATTCGGCGCGCCCGTTGCCCCCTGCTTCAAACATGTCGAAGATCGTATTCTGCGGACTGGAGATTGAGCTGCCATCGCCCAGTCCGAAGATGGTGTCGAGGTCGTGCGGGATCAGCTTGAAACGCGGATCCGTCACCCCGCGATAGATGTAATAATCATCGTCCGCTCCGTTGCTGATGTTGGTCTCCCCATTGTTGAGAAGAGTCATGACAGCGAACCATCGCAACCACTGTTCGACATCCAGATGTGCACTGAGGTTGGTGAGATAATCCGGATTCTGCGTGTCATTGAGGGCTCCCAGAAGGGCGTCGAGATCAGACCAGTCCCAGTCCGCCTGGTTGGTATTCTTCGACCAACCGTCGTCCACATAGGCCGAGAGATCGCCATCGCGGTAGGCGAGTTGTCTGTCCGGCCGGCGCTTGCGGTAGAGATTGCCGGAGGAATCGTCGGGGAACTGGCGCTCGATTGAGCCGCCCCCTTGCGGCTCCATGTGAGCGTAGAATCCATACTGCCCCTCGTCGCCGCCCGCCTCCTCGCTTCCGTTGATGACGAGCTTCACCGAGCGACCGCGTCCGCCCGCGAGGCCGGAGGCCGCGAAGAGCTTGTGTCCGAATATCTGCATGTAGCCGAAGTGGGAATTGAGGTTGAGAGCCGTCACACCATCCCAAGGATTCTCACCAAGAAGATTCAGGCGCATCGTGCGTGGATTGTCGTTGCGGCTGCCAGCGCCCCTTCTCCGGAGTCCACCCCGGTAGCGGATCTCCTGATCATCCCCGCGCTTTACAATCAAGGTGACGTTCATCTGAGCATTACTTTCGGTGTCGAAATTCCCGGCAGAGAACTCTTCCGCTTCCACCGCGGAGAGGACGAGGCGATAGACCTCCTGGCTATCGCTCAACGGACGGTCTTCCACGATGTAGAGCGCATTGCTCCCCTGCGTGCCGAAGGTATCGGTCGATCCGGGCCAGGTGCGAGCGTTGGAGTTGTCCCGCGCCTCGATATAATATTCGATCACCGTGCCGTCGGCGTGGGCCGGCAATGTCGCAGCAAAAATCCCGTCGTTAGGGAGTTCGTCGTCACTGAGACCGTTGTCGCTCATGGCAATGGTGGTAAATGGTGATGGGCTGAGAGAAGAGATGCGGTAGTGGAGCTTGGCCGTGAGATTGGGAGCCGCTTGTTCGTCGCGGAGTTTGGCGCGGATACGCACAGATTCGGTGGAAGTCGGAAGCGCTGGATGATGAAACACATCCGTGATGATTGGAGCAATGTCAGAGGTGGCCACAGAGTTCGGCGCGCCTGGCGTCCCTTGCTGAGGAATGCTGTCACCCCAATTTTGCCCCTGCTTGTTTGAGAGCGAGGGATTTCGGAGTTCGAGCGACGCTCCGCCTCCGTCGGCCAGCGAAACCCAACGCCACCCCCGATGACCGTTGTCCGCTGCCCCGCGGCGACGCACTGCCCAGTCGCCATCATCATGGTAAGCGATGTCATCGATCTCATTTCTCAAAGCATCGACCAGGCGGATCCGTTCGCCGTCGTTTCCCAGACGTCCTTCCCATGGCCCCATCACGCCGGTGGTGACATCGGGATATTTAGCAACAAACGCAACGGGGTTAGCCGCAACGATCAGGTAGCCGCCACCAGGAATTGAAACGACAGGAAACTCAAAATTGAGACCACTGGAGAATGACCAACCACTGAGATCGACTGCGTTGACGGGATCGGTGTTGTGGAGTTCGATAAATTCCTCAGACTGTGGCTCGGGCGTATTGTTCGCATGTCGCGGATGATACATTAGCTCGTTGATCACGACCTCTGCGTGGAGAAGCGAGGAACAGAGAACGAGGCTCGGGACGAGCGTCCAGAGGCTCCGGGTTAGGGATAGCATATGCATGATGAAATCTAGGAATTGTCAGGAAATAAGTAGATCAGTAGCTGGGCGGTCATTGAGCCAAGCGTAAAGTGGTTGGCACCACCCCCCCCTCTCCCCGAACATCCACCAAATCCGTTAAAGCTCTCATTTCGTGCCATCGATTTGACAGGAAAGAAGCCCTTCGAGCGAGGTTTTCCGTGATGAAAAATCGCCCATTGTATGTTACCATAAAACAGCCGAGCCCGTAAGCAACAGGCGTTTCAGGTCAAGACAACTGGCTCAGATCCTCGATCTCAGCCGATCTCACGAAGGGGTTCTCCCGGGCTTTCCTGTGCCTTCCCTTGCGCTTCGCCGCCACCCCGGGTTCCAAAAATACCGCGACTCCGGCAGAGCGCAAGGAACCGGCCGGCAGGGGCTTCCGACCGTCATGCTGCCGATAGCCCAATCATGCATCCGGATTTGCAGTGGTTCATCGGTTCATCGCGGCCACCAGCATGAAGTCACTGGGGAATGTCAGCGTCCAGGCGGCGCGTGAGATGGTCACCTTGCCGTCTTCTAGGGGTGCCCGACCAGGCCGGACGACACCCCATCACAAAGAGCTGACCGCGTAGTGTCCGGAAACTCGAATCGTCCAGTTTTCATGCGGCATCCCGGTAGTAGTAGCGCAGCAGTCCTCCGAACCGCTCGCGGCATTGCACCTCCCCTTTCCCGTCCGAACTGAAGTCCGGCTCGATGATTTTGTTCCCCAGACCCTGGTGGTTCCTCTCGCAGTGATAGTGCTCGCAGAACTGGTCGACCGCCCGCCTCAATGATCCCTCCCCGATCAGGATCATCCTGCTCAGGCACCCCTCCTTGATCGATCGCACAAACCTCTCGGCGAAAGCGTTCAGATTAGGAGACCGCGGAGGAAGACGCACCGATTTCACTCCGGCACTTTCGAGGATCGACAGGAACTCTTTTGTGAACAGAGTCGACCAGTCATGAATGAGGAATCGACACCCGCAGAGAAAGCCGTCCAAGCAATCGGTCAGGTTCCGCCCGACCTGCTTCATCCACTCGCCGTCGGGCTCCGGCACGATCCCTGCGGTGTTCACCTTGCGAGTCGATAGCCTGATCACAAAAAGCACATGGTAGCGCACAAGCCCACGCAGCGTCCACACCTCCACGGTGAAGAAGTCCGTAGCACCCATCACGTCCAAGTGCATCTTCAAGAACTCGGCTCACGTCGTCTTCCTCTCCTGTTCCAGTGCTGGTTCCATACCGGCCTGCTTCAGGATGTCGGCGATGGTTCATCTCCCGATGTCGTGCCCGAGATTGGCCAACGCACCGCGTATTCTCGTATAACCCCAGCCACGATTTTCCTCGGCCATCCTGATCACGAGATCCCGGAGTTCCACTGCCGTCGACAGGCGACCGATTTTCCGTCGGACGCCACTGGAATCGTATTTCTTCGCGATAAGCTTGCGGTGCCAGGCCAGCAAGGTCTGCGGCGTCACCAGACCCACGATCGCCTTCAACCGCCCATAGCGGATCAGCTTGGCCTTGCCGGCCAGGCGTCTCCTCTGCTCATCGGTGAATCTGGGCCGTCCACTCCCCTGCTGCTCTTTCAATACCCTGATCTCCTCCTGCAGGTATTCGATCACGTGCTGCTGCTGGCAGTTCAGCCAGCCTGCGAGCGACACCAGGATGAGTTTGAATGCGTCCATTATGCCATTCCGGCATTATTCTGACCCGTAAAGCGAACCGAATCGGAGATCCTGATCCATCTCTAACGAGCTGATTCTCAGACGATCCCGGTGTAATCGAATTTCCGGATACTACGCCAGCACGCCACGATGACCGCAGACGAATTCGCCGATCTGATTGCGTACCTGAGCTCGCTGTGACCGCTGCAGTCGTCCGCTCTCGTAGCAGAGATGCGCCCGGATCATCGCCCTGGGCTCATCAGTGCCGATTCCACACCGCGAACCCAGACTCGCTGAAGTTTTAGCGCCTCGTCCAACAGCAGCAGATCGGCGTCCTTTCCGTCTTCGATGCTACCGGTGCGGTCGTCGATCCCGGTCAGGCGCGCCGGGGTCAGGCTGGCCATGCGGATCACCTCGGGCAGGCTTGCACCGCTGTCTTTCGCCATCTGGCGCACCATGTGGTCCATGCCGACGACCGTGCTCGCGAGCCCCCCGCCGAGCGCCTCGCCGACTCTACCGTTGTTGCGAAACGCGACGCCGTCGCTTTCTGGCCCGAAGCGGTATTCGCCCTGCGGCATGTCGACGGCGCGGCTGGCGTCGGTGACCAGGCAGAGTTGGTCGGAGCCCTTGAAACGGAACGCGAACTGCAACAGCTCCGGCGAAAGGTGTTCGCCATCCGCGAGCACTTCGGTGCTCATCCCATCATTGAAGAGCACGAACTGCTCCATGCTTCCCTGCATCGGGCTGCCGAGGCGCTGGCGCACGCTCGCCACTGAACTCATCGCGCACCAGAAGTGATCGACGTGCCGCATGCCTGCATCGAAGCCGCGTTGCATCTCCGACCACGACGCGTTGGAGTGCCCGCAGGTCACGAGGTAGCCGCGCCCGCTCGCCTCGCGGTAGAATTCCTCTGCGCCGGGCAACTCCGCCGCGCAGGTCGCGACCCGCACGATGCCGCGATCGAATGCCGTGCGGTACTCCGCAGCGATCGGATCGCGCCGTCCGCTGTCGGCGTGGATGCCACACTTGTCCGCTGCAAAGTACGGGCCGTAGAAATGCACTCCCTCGAGGCGCGCGCCATCCGCTGGCTGCCAGGCGTCGCGCACGTTGGCACAGGCCTCTAGCATCGCATCGATCTGCGCCGGCGAGCCGGTCGTAGTGGTCGGGAAAATGGTCGTGGTCCCGTGGCGCGTGTGGGTTTTAAGGGCGGTGGCGACGGCGTCCTCGGTGCCATCCATGAAGTCGGCGCCACCGCCGCCATGCACGTGGATGTCGATGAATCCGGGGCAGAGATAGCCGCCTTCGGCATCGATCGCGGTCACCTCAGATTCAGGAATATCGTCCGGGTGCCCGACGCCAGTGATCCTCCCATTCTGGATCATGAGGGAGCCGTCCTCGATCAGCGCATCGGGAAGCACCAAGGTGGCATTGCGAATCAGGATTGGTCGGGACATAGTCACCCTGGTTCACTGCGCGGTGAACCACGGTTTCGCCAGCGGGTTTTTGATGACGAAATCCAGCAGTTGCTCGGCGACTTTCTGCCGTCCTGAGTTGCTCGGGTGGACGCCGTATGGTGCCAAAAGTCAGCCGAATCTGTAAACACAGGCGTTTTAGGCCAACACAACCGGCTCATCAACCGACCTCGCGAAGGCGGTTTCCGGGCTTTCCGGTGCCTCCTTTTGCGCTTCGTCAC
>JBLHKE010000458.1:0-6460 GCA_047619485.1 Verrucomicrobiales bacterium
CAATCGCCTCGTCATAGAGTTGGCGGATCTGTCTCACCTCAGAATTTCGATCGGCTCTGATCCTTAACCGCAGGCCGCCGTGCCGGGAGGAGTCTGCGCGTTGGCCGTAGTCGGAGATGCGCGCGTGAAGAGCTTGTGGGCTAAGGGCTTGTCAGTAAATAACTCCTACAATCTGCTGGTTATTTTGGCCATCACCCACGTTAGCTTCCAACTCAAATAGCCCGCTATAATCGCTGAAATCTGCCTTGGTGCTGGCTAAAATTCCTGCGCATCTTTGTATGATTTATTTCCTGACAACCCCTAAGTTCGATCCCATCCTGGTCGAAGAGTCGCCCATCGCGTTTCAGGTTGATACGTAGTGATGGGTTGTAGTGGCATGAGACATAGCTGTGATCTGCGACGGATAGGTTGATCCGCAAACACCCTTCGGCAGTGGGGCTCGGCAAGATGGCAAACCCCGCCATGATAGCGATCAAGCAGAGTGATACGATTCCGTAAGAGGTGGAATTTCTCATTGTACTTCTGCTTCATCGGTGGTGCGGCTGCTTCAGGGCCAATCAAATACGTTTTTGTTTTCACCAACCCATGATAGGAGACGGGATGACCAAACGAAAACTCAGCACTGCCCTCCTGACACTTCTGATGCTGGTGACAGTGCGGGCGGCGGACAAGCCGAACGTCGTATTCTTTCTAATCGATGACCTCAGCTGGGCGGATCTGGCTTGCTATGGCAGCGAGTTTCACGAGACGCCGAATCTCGACCGGCTGGCGAAGCAGGGGCTACGGTTCACCGATGCCTACGCTTCGTGCCCGGTGTGTTCGCCGACAAGGGCGAGCGTGATGACTGGGAAATACCCGGCACGCTTGGGGATTACGGATTGGATTGGGGCGGGGCAGAAGCGCCTAGCCCTGGTGACGCCGCCGAACGAGGCATTCCTACCGCCGTCCGAGGTGACGATCGGAGAGGCGATGCAGCAGGCTGGATACAAGACCGCGTATTTTGGTAAATGGCACCTGGGTAAACAGGATGCGCACCATCCCGAGAAGCAGGGGTTTGGCTACCACCGTGGCGTCAATCGTGCTGGGCAACCTGGATCGTATTTCCATCCGTTCAGCCGCGGCAAGAAAGGTGACTCGTCGGTGCCGGATTTCGACGCGGCGGGCGAGGGATCCTACCTGACTGATCTGATCGCGGATGAGGCGGTGAAATTTGTTGAGAGCAACAAGGACAAACCGTTCTTCGCCATGGTGGCACACTATTCGATCCACACGCCGATTCAGGCGAAGAAAGAGGATACGGAAAAATACCAGAAAAAGCTCGCTGCGCGTGGTCGTGAGACGGCAGCAGAGTTCCGCGACGAGAAGGGCTTTGGGCGCACACGCTTGAACCAGAACAATGCGGCGCTCGCTGCCATGGTCGGGAGCGTGGATGCGAGCGTGGGACGAATGCTAGACAAGCTCGACGAACTCGGGCTGAGCGACAAGACGATGATCATCTTCACATCCGACAACGGTGGGCTCAGCACGCTACAGGGCAAGCGGGTTGGACCCGGTTGCAACTTGCCGCTTCGGGCTGGAAAAGGGTGGATGTATGAGGGCGGGATTCGGGTTCCGCTGATCATCAAACTCCCCGGCGTGACCAAGCCCGGCTCGACCTGCTCCGTGCCAGTGGTGAGCACCGATTTTTATCCGACGCTCTTAGACGTCGCTGGCCTGGAGGCGAGACCCGAGCAGCATCTAGATGGCGTGAGCTTGGCCGGGCTATTGAAAGGGGAAACCTCGCTAGAGAGGGAGGCCATTTTCTGGCACTACCCACACTATCACGGCTCCGGGAACCGACCGACGGCCGCGGTGCGAAAGGGCGACTGGAAACTGGTGCGTTACTACGAGACGGGTGAAGAAGAACTCTACCACTTGAAGGATGACCTGGGGGAGGCGAAAGATCTCGCCGGGGAGGATTCGGCGAAGCATCGCGAGTTGAAAGTCTCGTTGGATGGTTGGTTGAAGGGGGTCGGCGCGAAGATGGCGCAGAAGCCGTAGCGCGTAACTTCGATTGCATATCGAAGTTACGCCGATGGCGCTTGGCGCGCTATACCCGTGCGCATTAAGTTCTGTGAAAAATGAAATCGAAGCGCTCCTTGAATCCATCGCTCGCGTGTGAAAATCACAAATCGTAATGCTCGACAGTATTTGACTCGGTGCGAGCGGTTTCGGCATCGAATGCCAATCTGAGTCCTCTCAGCGCATCTTGGAGTAATCCGGTTTCCTCGTTTTCCGTGAGGTTTTTGTGGAGCTCGTCGACTAGTCCCTGGTCGCCGCCGCCGTGTCCTCCCGCGGCTTTCGTGATCTCGATCTCCTCGCTGCCGGGATTATGGTGCGATGTTAGTGTAAGCTTCTCCTCGGGATCTCGGTAGGAGGCAGCCTTGCCCACCAGCGCACCCTCGGTTCCGTAGATTTCGATCCGGCGGCCGTCGTCGAACGCGGTCATGGTAAAAGTGGCGGTGACGTCGTTCTCGAACTCGATGTTCACGGTCTGGTGGTCGACCACGTCGTTGTCACAGTGGTAGACGCAGCGTCCCCACGGTGAACTCTCTAGCCAGCCGATGAGCTGTTCATTGGTGTCATCAATCCCTGTCGGGTGGACCATCGGCAGCCAGGTAGCCTTCTTATCACCGAGGTATCGGTGGGCATCGTAAGGGCACGTGCCGCAGTGCGGGCATCCGTCGGTGCAACGTGCGGTGGCACCTTCCGGGGCGTTCGCTTTCCTGAAATAGCTGAGCTTGCCGAAGCTGCTGAGGCGCCGGTGCGGGCTGTCGACCAACCACGAGAGGATGTCCATGTCGTGACAGCACTTGGCGACGATCATCGGGGTCGAGTCCTTTGCTCGGGACCAGTGGCCACGGACGAAGCTATGCGCCTGGTGCCACGGTTCGACACCCTCGAACGCCCGCAGGCTGATGATTTTGCCGAGCCTGCCCGAGTCGATAAATTGTTTTACCGTGCGGTAGAACGGCGTGTATCGCAGCACGAAGCAGGTCAACACCTTGCGCCCGAGTTCGCGCGCGCGCTGGTCGATCGCCTCGATCTCGGCGATGGTGGTCGCGACGGGTTTCTCGACGAGGACATCGTAGCCGAGCTCAAGCGCGCGCATGGTCGGCTGGACGTGGTCGGCATCTTGGGTGGCGACGATGGCTAGGTCGGCGAGTTTTCCCTCGGCGAGCAGTGCCTCACCGTTCGGGAATGTCTTGAAATCAGCGCTGGCGTATTGCGACGTAAGCTCGAGCCGGTGCGGGTTCGGGTCGGCGGCTGCTACCACCTGGTAGCGCTCTGGCGAATTGGCCATCAGCCGTGCGTAGGTGCGCCCGCGTGAACCACAACCGATGATGGCGATTTTGAGTTGCTTCATTTTCTAGATAATCGCGCGGTAGGTGATCACCGATGTCCCATCGGCTGGCTCATCGTCTTCGAAGTCGGCATAGGGAACGACTTGGTCGAAACCACACTTGCCGAGTAGCAGCATGAATTCGTTCTGGTGGTAGTAGCGCAATTGCATTTCGTGGAGCTCGGTCTCGATGATTTCGCCAGTGCTGCCGATGATCTCGTAGCGATTCCAGACGTTGAGGAGCTGGGCGTGACGATCGATGTCGGTGCAGGTATGGCACAGGACTTTGGCCCCGTCAGATTCGCGTAGCGATTGCTTGTGCAGTCGCCACTGACCTTGGGCGACGTCGTTGACAATCTCGAACCACGGGATGTAGAGGCTTACCAGTAGCTGTCCTCCCGGCTCGAGGTGCTCGCGGATTTTGTTGAGGGCAAGGACGGCATCCGCCGGGTCGATGAGGAGCTGGAACGAGGCGCCAGGGATGATGATGGAGTGGAATTTTTTGCCGAGGTCGAGCGACTCCATCGTCCCCTGGTGGAGTGTGGCGTTTTTGCCTGCAACCTTGAGTTTCTCATGGCAGATGGCGAGCATCTCGGGGGCTGGATCGAGTCCCTCGGTCTCGATTCCGGCCTCGGCGAGTGGTACGAGGGTGCGACCTGTCCCGCATCCGAGATCGAGGCAATTGCCGCCCTGGTGTTTGATCAGTTCGGTGAAGAACTGACGGTCGTCGAGATCTTCCTGGGACCAGAAGTGGTCGTATAAGGAGGCTTCTAAGCCTTGGTAGTTGCTCATTTGACCTAAGTTATCGGGGTGGGGAGAGCATGCAAGAAAGCACTCGCACCAGAAATCCACTCGGGCTAGGGTGGCGGTCCCGATGGCTAGGCCAACTGAGATTTTTGAGACCCAATTTTTCCACTTCGATGACGCGGAGCGGCCGCTGAAGCTGCGCTGTGGAGCGGAGGTGCCCGCCTTCACGCTTGCCTACGAAGCTTATGGGGAGATGAATGAGGCGAAGGACAATGTGATCCTCCTATTTCATGCGCTGAGCGGTAGCCAGCATGCTGCTGGCCTGAACGAATCGCTCGATGGGCTCTCAGTGACTTGGACGAAGGAGTGCCAGGGTGGCTGGTGGGATGATTTTGTCGGTCCTGGAAAGGCGCTGAATACGGATAAATTCTGTGTGATTTGTGCGAACTACCTCGGTGGGTGCTACGGATCGACCGGGCCGGCCTCGGTCGATCCTGCCACTGGAAAGCCCTACGGGAGCTCGTTTCCGCGAATTTCAGTCTCTGACATCGTCGATTCGCAGGTGCGCTTGCTCGATCATCTTGGGGTTGATAAATTGCACGCGACCGTGGGGGCATCTTTGGGTGGACTGATGGCGCTGAGCCTGGCGACCCGCTATGCCGAGCGGGTCGGGGTGATCGTTTCACTCGGCAGTGGCATTGAGGTTTCGCGCCTGCAGCGGATTCACAATTTCGAACAGATCTACGCGATCGAGAGCGATGCGGCCTTCAATGGTGGCGATTACTATGAGGGGGCGCATCCGAACCGTGGTCTGGCGGCAGCACGCATGATCAGTCACAAGACATTCATCTCGCTCTCGACGATGGAGAAACGGGCGACAAAAGAGATCCGTCGCCGGAAGGGCGCTGCGGTGGGCTGGTATCAGATCGAATCGCCACTGGAGTCCTACATTCACCATCAGGGGATCAAGTTCGTGAAGCGTTTTGACGCGAACACTTACCTGCGGATCATCGACGCGTGGCAGAGCGTGAATCTGCTAAAGGACGCCGGTGCCGAGGACTACGCAGAGTTGTTCGCTGACTGTGGGCACCAGCGCTACCTGATCTTCACCATCGATTCCGATGTGTGCTTCTACCCGGATCACCAGACGCAGCTGAACGCTGCGCTACAGACGGGTGGGGTGATGCCGATGCGGATCACGGTGCATTCGGAGAAGGGGCACGATTCGTTCTTGTTGGAGCCGGAGCTGTTCACGCCGCATATCTCGCATCTGTTGGAGGGTTAGGGCGCGGTGGCATTTCTCAGCCGAGAGTATGAGGAGGCGATCGCGGCGCTGGCGGAACGAAACGTGTTCGTCGGAACCTCCAGCTGGAAATACCCGGGTTGGATCGGGCAGTTGTATGACGAACAGCGCTACCTGTGGCGTGGGAAGGTTTCGAACTCACGCTTCGAGCGCGATTGCCTCGAAGAATACGCGCGCGTGTTCAAGACGGTGTGCGTCGACGCTGGTTACTACCGCTTCCCGACCGAGGAGACGCTGCCAAAATTGGTCGCGCAGGTGCCCGAGGATTTTCGGTTCTCATTCAAGGTAACCGACGAGATCACGACCAAGCGGTTTTCGAAATTGCCGAGGTATGGTCCGCGCGCGGGGACGGAGAATCCGAATTTTTTGAACGCCGATCTATTCCAGTCATTGTTCTTGGCACCGATCGAGCCGTGCCGGGCGAATGTCGGACTGCTGATGTTTGAGTTTTCGCACTTCTACCCGGGGACCTTCGAGCGTGGACGGGATTTTGTCGATAGGCTGGATCGATTCTTCGAAAAATTGCCGAGCGGCTGGCAGTATGGAGTCGAGATCCGCAACCAGAGTTTCTTGCGTGAGGAGTATTTCGCGATGCTGAAGTCGCACGGGGTGACACACGTCTACAACAACTGGGAGCGCATGCCGGCGGTGGAGGAGCAACTCGAGATGGAGGGCAGCGCGACGGCTGATTTTTTTGGCGCGCGCTTCCTGTTAACGCCGGGGAGGAAATACGCGGAAGCGGTGGAATCATTTTCCCCCTACAACGAGACCAGGCGGGTCGATGACTCGGCGCGCAAGGCGGGCAGCCGTCTCATGAAGCGCGAGGTCGGGAAGCGTAGTTTTCTCTACGTGAACAACCGCCTAGAGGGGAATTCGCTCGAGACGATTCGCGCGATGATGGGGCTAGCGGGGGGGTAGGGTTCCATCTGGTTAAAGAAATTGGTTCTTAGGGGCACCTCCGGGAACCTGCTGTGGAAATGGGGCGCAGAGAAAATTCCCGCTGGCGAGGCGATAAACGCTAAGTTATC